>NZ_JBSFWT010000025.1:0-84251 GCF_053594975.1 Streptomyces sp. NPDC002537 | reverse complement strand
GGACTCCGGTGGGGCCGCGGCCGTTTTCCACGGCCCTCCCGGGGCCCGGTCCGGGCTTCCGCCGCGTCACCCGGCGCCCCCGGCCCTGCCGGCCCCCTGTCCGCCGTGGACGTCGGCAGCGGCCTGGTCGCCGGTATCATCGATGCCCTGGGCGATGCGCCCGGTGGCGCCTGCCCGGGTCGGCACGGCGGCCGGATTCCCCGACACCGTCAAGGGCGCCGCCTTGTGCGCCCTGGTCGCGCTCACCGCCCACGGGCTGCTCGCTCCGGCGGCCTGCCCCGTCAAGGTGTCGGGGGAGGAGAGCCGCTCCCGGACAGGCCGTACATTGTCCGCGAAGATCCGACCCGCCATGCTGCCGAAATGCGAGTGAGCCCCGTGAAGACCCTGTCCCGCCGGTCCCTGCTGCGCGCGCTGGGCGCCGGCGCGGGGGCCGCCGCACTCGCCGGGTGCGGGGTGCCCGCCGCGTACGTCCAGCCCGGGGACCGGGCCGCGAAGGACCGCTCCGCGAGCGACAGGCGGCTGGTCTTCGCCAACTGGCCCCTCTACATCGACACCGACGAGAAGGACCCCCAGCGACGCCCCACGCTGGAGGGCTTCGAGAAGGCCGACGGGATCTCGGTGAAGTACACCGAGGAGATCAACGACAACGACGAGTTCTTCGGGAAGATCAGCCCCGCGCTGATGAACCACCAGCCCACCGGGCGGGATCTCGTCGTGGTCAGCGACTGGATGTGCGCGCGCTACGTCCGGCTGGGCTGGGTCCAGGAGATGGACCGGTCCCGGCAGCCGAACGTGGCCCGCGAGCTGGACCCGCTGCTGCGCAAGCCGTCCTTCGACCCCGGACGGCTGCACGCCGTCCCCTGGCAGTCCGGCATCACGGGCATCGCCTACAACCGCAAGAAGCTCGGCCGCGAGATCCGGCACACCTCCGACCTGTGGAAGGACGACCTGCGGGGGCGGGTGACCCTGTTCGCCGGGATGGACGAGGCGTTCTCGCTGCTCATGCAGGGCAACGGGGCGGACGTCACCCGCTGGACGGCCGACGACTTCCACAGGATGACCGATCAGCTCCGCGGACTGGTCCGCAAGCGCCACATCCGCCGGTTCACCGGCAACGACTACATCAAGGACCTGTCCTCCGGCGACGTCCTGGCCTGCCAGGCGTATTCCGGCGACATCATCCAGCTCCAGGCCGACAACCCCGACATCGAGTTCGTGGTCCCCGAGGAGGGCGCGGAGCTGTGGGCGGAGAGCCTGATGATCCCCAACCTCGCCGCGCACAAGCGCAGTGCGGAAGACCTCATCGACTACTACTACCGGCCCGAGGTCGCCGCCAGGCTGGCCGCCGCGGTCAACTACGTGTGCCCCGTCCCGGCGGCGCGCGAGGTGCTGGCCGCGTCCAAGGAGAAGGACCTCGCCGAGCTCGCCGGGAATCCGCTGGTCTTCCCCACCGAGGAGATGCGCTCGCGGCTCGCCACCGCGCGCGACATGAGCGCCAGGGAGCGCCCCGGGTTCACCAAGGAGTGGAACGAGATCGTGGGCCTCTGAGCCGGCGGGGTCCCGCCCCGGCCGGACGCCGTCGGGGCCCGTCGGGAATGCTCAACGCCGCCTTGCCGAAAGCATGTTGAGAGTGGCTGAATTCGTTTACTCGCGCAATTCTCGCCACGGATTCCGTCGCCGGTTCTGCTCTTGACCGGTGATCTCGCAGATGGTCAGACTGTCGAGATCGCCGAGATGTCATCGGTGTGCAGACCACCGGGGGAGTGATCGCAGTGGACGGCAACAGTTTTGGCATGCCCGCATGGCCCTCCGTCGCGGAGGCCCTGGAGGCCCTCCCGCAAGTCGCCCGCACCACCGGCTTCGGGGCGGACGTCGACGCGGCGCACGGGGAGATGTTCGGGCCGGGCGTCCGCCCGGACGAGCGGGAAGCGGCCCTGCTGGACTGGCTCGACCGGGCGAAGCCGTGTTCGTTCGGCCGGTTCGTGGCGAGGGTCGGACGCGGGGCGGGTGTCACGAAGCGGAACCGCATCGACTTCTGCTGGATCCACGAGGAGGACCTCGACCGCGGCCACGACCACCTCGCGGCCAAGGTCTGGACGGCGCGGGCGGCCTGGAAACGGCGGGCGATCAAGGGGGAGTCCAGTGCTTTCCTGATCGTCTTCCTCGACCGCCGGCTCGCGTACGCGCGCCCGAGCCGTCAACTCGGCGAGATATGCCTGGCCTTGGCCGGGACGTACCTCTCCGAATGCGCGCCGGTCGAATACGACACGGTCTACGCCGAGGCGCTCCCGCTGCGCCGCGCCGACGGCGGTCCGGCCCTCTTCAAGGCCGGGACGCGCATGCTGTACACGAGCGCCCATGGGGGGCCGCACCACGACCGCCGCATACCCGGCGGCATGGCTATTTCGGTCAACTCTCCCGGCCATTACGCGCATTCGTTGGCCGATCGTGGTCTGGCGCCCGGCCCGGGGGTCGCGTCCGCCCGGTACCGGGTCGATGTCCTCGTGCCCAGGGCCCTCGGGCACGACGGCACGTGGCTGACGGCGCGTACGCGGGGTGCGGGGGTGGCGGAGCCGGAGGCGCTGCGGCTGGACTGCCTCACGCCGCGGGAGTTCTCCGTGAGCGACCCCGAGCACGGGTGGTCGAGCGGGCTGCCCATCGGGGACGACGCGGTGCTGACGAATCCCTGGGAGCCGCTCGGCGTGGGCTAGACCCGGCGGCCGGGCGGGCGGAGCCTCGCTCAGGCCGGCAGGAGGGACCGCAGCGCGCTCACGCGGTTCGTGGTGATGGAGTCGACGCCCGCGGCGAGGAGACGGCGCATGGTGAAGCGGGTGTCGGCCGTCCACGCCGAGACCAGGAAGCCGTCGGCGTGGTTGCGGGCGACGAGGTCCGGGCTCACCAGTCCGAAGCGGTAGTTGAGCCAGCGCGGCCGCACCAGGCCGAGCAGGGGCGCACGCGGCGGGGCGAGCGTCGTCCAGGTGAGCGCGATCTCCGCGTCGGGGTCCGCCCGGCGGACGGCGAGCATCGACTCCGGGCCCGCGCAGTAGTACACGCGCCCGGTCGCCCCGCTCGCGTGGACCTCGGCGACGGCCGCCTCCGCGGCGGACGGGTCGGGGAGGTCGACGAACAGCCGCTGCCCGGGGGCCGCCTCCGCCTCGGCGAGCGCCAGCGCCTCGCGCAGCGTCGGCACCCCGCCGCCGGTCAGCCCCCGCAGCTCGGCGGCGGAGAGCGACCCCAGGAACCGGGGCCGCTCCCACAGCCGTTCCAGCGTCGCGTCGTGCAGGAGCACCGGCACGCCGTCCCGTGTCAGCCGTACGTCGACCTCGACCGCTCCCGCCCCCGCCCGCAGCGCCGAGCGGATCGACGGCAGGGTGTTCTCGCGGTGGACGTACGGATCGCCGCGGTGGGCGACGGCGATACAGGCGGGAGCGCTGTCCCTGGTGTCCGTGGTGTTCGCGGTGATCATGCCGTCATTGTGGCCGGAGTACCGGGGTTTCGAGGGCTACTTCAGGTGGCTCGCCGCGTAGGAGGCCGTGTAGGCGTCGATCTCCGCGCGCAGCGCGGTCTTGGCCGTGGCGTCCATGAAGGACGCCTCGACGGCGTTCTTGGCCAGCTCGGCGACGCCGCGGGCGTCGAGGTCCAGCAGCCGGGCCGCGACCCCGTACTCCCGGTTGAGGTCGGTGCCGAACATCGGCGGGTCGTCGCTGTTGACGGTGACCAGGGCGCCCGCGGCGAACATCTCCTTGACGGGGTGCTGTTCCAGGTCGGTCACCGCGCGGGTGGCCAGGTTGGAGGTGGGGCAGACCTCCAGCGGGATGCGGTGCTCGACGAGGTGGGCCAGCAGCTCCGGGTCCCGGGGCGCGCTCGTGCCGTGGCCGATGCGCTCCGCGCGCAGGTCCGTGAGGGCGTCCCAGATCGTCTGCGGCCCCGTGGTCTCGCCCGCGTGCGGGACGCTGTGCAGACCGGCCGCGATGGCCCGGTCGAAGTACGGCTTGAACTGCGGCCGCGGCACCCCGATCTCCGGGCCGCCGAGCCCGAAGGAGACCAGGCCCTCGGGCTTGAGCTCACAGGCGATCCGGGCCGTCTCCTCCGCGGCCTCCAGACCGGCCTCGCCCGGGATGTCGAAGCACCAGCGCAGTATCACGCCCAGCTCGTTCTCCGCGGCCTTGCGGGCGTCCTCGATCGCCTCCACGAACGCCGCGTCCGGGATGCCGCGCCGGGTCGAGCTGTACGGGGTCACCGTGAGCTCGGCGTAGCGGATGTTCTGCCGGGCCATGTCGCGGGCGACCTCGTACGTCAGCAGCCGCACGTCCTCGGCGTCCCGGATGAGGTCGACCACCGACAGGTAGACCTGGATGAAGTGCGCGAAGTCGCGGAAGGTGAAGAAGTCCGCGAGCGCCTCCGGGTCGGTGGGCACCGGGGAGTCGGGGTGCCGGGCGGCCAGCTCGGCGACGATGCGCGGGGACGCCGATCCCACATGGTGCACGTGCAGCTCCGCTTTCGGGAGCCCGGTGATGAACGGGTCGAGTGCGGACATGTGGGCCTCCAGGACTGCGCGGTCGACAGGTGCCGATCATCGTATGCGCGGCGGGTACGGACCCCGGGCCCAGGCCTTAGCATGACGGGGAACCGACTGGGGAGGACCATGTCCGACAAGGGCTCCGACACGGGCGCCGTGGCCGACGAGCAGCCGGAGTCGCCGAACCGCGACCCCTGGGCTCCGCCGGAGCGGCGCGTGCCGCTCGACAAGCCCGCCGCGCGGCCCGTGCCCGGACAGCGAACCGTCGCCCCGCCCTCGGCGCCCGGCCTGCCGACGCCGTCGGCGTACCCCTCCTTCCCCTCTCCGCGGGCGGCCCCGCCCGGCTGGTCCGCGGGGCCCCCGGCTCCGCCGTCCGGCCATGCCGTGCCACCGGTTCCGCAGGCGCCCACCGGTCCGGGCACCCCGAGCGCGTACGCCGGGGACCCGTACGGGCTGCCGCCGTACGGCCAGGCCCCCGGCGGCCCGGTCCCGTACGGGCAGCCGCCCTATGGCCAGGGCGTGCCGTACGGGCAGCAGGCCGCGTACGGACAGGGTGCGTTCGCGCCGGGCTCCTACGGTTATCCCGCGGGCGCCTACGGGAACGGCTGGCAGAGCGCGGGGCCCGCGCCGGCCAACGGCCTCGGGGTGGCCGCCCTCGTGCTGGGCATCGTCGGTACCGTGCTGTCGCCGTCGGTCGTGCTGGGCGTCGTGCTCGGCATACTCGCGGTCATCTTCGGCGGTATAGGCCGCTCCAAGGTGAGCAACGGCGAGGCCGACAACGGAGGGCAGGCCCTCGCCGGGCTGATCCTCGGCGGCGTGGCGCTCGTCGCGAGCGTCCTGCTGCTCAGCTTCTACCTGAGCGTGGACACGAGCGACGACGGCCCGGCCCCGCAGGACGAGCCCGGCTCGACCTACGGCGCCCATCTCGTCGTGGACCGGCCGTCACCGAGCGGCCTCTGACATCGTCCTCTGGCATCGTTCTCTGACGGAGGACATCGGCCCGGCCTCCGCCGCGGGCGAGGCCGGCGAGGCTCAGGACGCCCGCAGCCGCCGCCGGGCCTCCATCAGGGCGAAGCCCAGCAGGTTCTCCCCGCGCCAGCGTGCCGGGTCGTCCGCCCGTTCGTCGTCGGCGGCCAGGCCGATGCCCCATATCCGGTCGAGCGGGCTGGCCTCCACCAGCACCCGCTCGCCTGTGCCCAGCAGATATGCGCCCAGCTCCGCGTGCTGCGCGAACTTGTGGACGCTGCCCTCGACGACCAGCCCGAAGCGGCTTTGCCGCCACAGCTCCTCGTCGAAGCCGCGCACCGCGCGGCCCGCGTCCTTCGCCTGCTCGGGGTGTCCGGCGGCGAGGACCAGGGCCTCCGCCTCCGCGTCACCGAAGAGCCGCGCCTTGCCCGCCATCATCCAGTGCTCGGCCGTGGCGTAGACCGTTCCGTCCACCGTGAACGGCGACGGCCACCACTGGCTGAAGCAGCCGTGCCCCACCCGCCCGTCCGGCCGCGGCCGATGGCCCCAGAAATGGACGTACTTGACGCGCTCCCCGCGCGCGACGGCCGCTCTCAGCTCCGCCACCGACCGTGCGTCGGCGCCGTTCTCGCCCCCGTTGATCATCATGTCCGCCATTCTGGCACCGGCCACTGACAAGGGCCCTGAATTTCGGGTCCGGTGCCCTGTGTGCCGACAGTCGTCCATCACTGAATTCGTCGCGTTTTCAAAACACTGCGACGGAATCCCTTGTTGCCATGGTCATCCTCTGTCAGGATCGGCGATCAAATCCGGTTGGAGCTACGCCTACTCGGGTCCCCTGCGGTCGGCGGAGGAGTGCGCGATGGATCAACTGCCCGACATCACGGAACAGTTCGCCGAGGGTGCGCAGTACATCGGCGGACGGCTGCGGCCCGGGAGCTCCGGCCGCAGGCACGCGGTGGTCGACCCCGCCACCGGAGCGGAGCTCCTCGGCTACGAGCTGGCCGGTCCCGCCGACGTGGACGAGGCCGTGGCCGCCGCGGAGCGGGCCTTCCCCGCCTGGGCGGGAGCCACCCCCGGCGAACGGTCCGACGCGCTGCACCGCTTCGCCGGAGTGCTCGCCGAGCGGGCCGACGAGCTCGCGCGCACCGAATCGGCGCAGTGCGGCAAGCCGATCCGGCTCACCACCGAGTTCGACGTGCCGGGCACGGTCGACAACGCCGCGTTCTTCGCGGGGGCCGCCCGGCACCTGGAGGGCCGGTCGGCCGGCGAGTACAGCGCCGGCCACACCTCGTACGTCCGTCGCGAGCCGATCGGCGTCGTCGGCTCGATCGCGCCCTGGAACTACCCCCTCCAGATGGCCGCGTGGAAGGTGCTCCCCGCGATCGCCGCCGGCAACACCGTCGTCCTCAAGCCCGCCGAGCTGACGCCGCTGACCTCCCTGATGTTCGCCCGCGCGGCCACCGACGCCGGAGTCCCCGACGGCGTCGTCAACGTCGTCAGCGGCGCGGGCCGGGTCGCGGGGGAGCACCTCGTCGGCCATCCGTCGGTCGCCATGACCTCCTTCACCGGCTCCACCCCCGTCGGCAGGCGGGTCGCCGAGATCGCCACCGGCACCGTCAAACGGCTCCACCTCGAACTCGGCGGGAAGGCCCCCTTCGTCGTCTTCGACGACGCCGACCTGGAGGCGGCCGTCCACGGCGCCGTCGCCGGCGCGCTCATCAACACCGGCCAGGACTGCACGGCCGCCACGCGCGCGTACGTCCAGCGGCCGCTGTACGAGGCGTTCGTCTCCGGCGTCGCCGACCTGATGGCGACCGTGCGGCTCGGCCACCCCCTCGACCCCGCCACCGACCTCGGGCCGCTGATCTCGCACGCGCAGCGCGACCGGGTCGCCGGATTCGTCGACCGGGCGCGCTCGTACGCCACCGTGGTCGCCGGCGGCGACGCCCCCGCCGGCGAACTGGCGAAGGGCGCGTACTACCTCCCCACGCTCGTCACCGGCGCCGCCCAGGACAGCGAGATCGTCCAGGACGAGGTCTTCGGACCGGTCCTCGCCGTGCTGCCCTTCGACAGCGACGACGAGGGGATCGCGCTCGCGAACGACACCCCGTACGGGCTGGCCGCGTCGGCGTGGAGCCGGGACGTGTACCGCGCGGGACGGGCGACCCGGGAGATCGGGGCCGGGTGCGTATGGATCAACGACCACATCCCGATCATCAGCGAGATGCCGCACGGGGGCTACAAGGCATCGGGGTACGGGAAGGACATGTCGGCCTATTCCTTCGAGGAATACACGCAGGTGAAGCACGTCATGTTCGACAACACGGGGATCGCGCGGAAGCCATGGCACCGGACCGTTCTCGGCACGGGGTGACGCTTCCCCGGCCCCCGGCAGCGGGCCCCGGCGTGCGATGACGTCGCACCGGCTCTTTGCAGCGACAATCTTCTGGTCCCCCGACACGGACCACCGTCCCCCAGCGCCCCCGGCCCGGCCCCCGAACCCCAGGACCAGACCATGACAGCAGCAACCGCATCCACCGTCAGCAGCAACGGCACGGACGTCCGCCTGAACGGCATCAGCAAGCGTTACGGTGCCTTCACCGCGGTCCACCCGCTCGACCTCGCCATCCCCGCGGGCTCGTTCTTCGCCCTGCTCGGCGCCTCCGGCTGCGGCAAGACCACCACGCTGCGCATGATCGCCGGGCTGGAGGACCCCACGGCCGGCACCGTCGAGCTCGCGGGCCGGGACGTCACCGCCCTCCCCCCGCACAAGCGGCCCGTCAACACGGTCTTCCAGAGCTACGCGCTCTTCCCCCACCTCGACATCTACGAGAACGTCGCCTTCGGGCTCCGCCGCCGCGGCATCAAGTCGGTGAAGCAGCAGGTCGGCGACATGCTCGACCTCGTACAGCTCGGCGACTTCGCCCGCCGCAGGCCCCATCAGCTCTCCGGCGGCCAGCAGCAGCGCGTGGCCGTCGCCCGCGCCCTCATCAACCACCCGCAGGTGCTGCTCCTCGACGAGCCCCTGGGCGCCCTGGACCTCAAGCTGCGCCGTCAGATGCAGCTCGAGCTCAAGCGCATCCAGACCGAGGTCGGCATCACCTTCGTGCACGTCACCCACGACCAGGAGGAAGCCATGACCATGGCCGACACCGTCGCGGTCATGAACGGCGGCCGGGTCGAGCAGATGGGCGCCCCCGCCGATCTCTACGAGACCCCGCGCACCACCTTCGTCGCCAACTTCCTCGGCACCTCCAACCTCATCACCGCCGACGTCGTCGGCACCTCCGGCGACGACATCCTTCTGCGGGCCTCCGATACCAAACTCACCCTTCCGGCGACACGATGTACCGCCGACGCCCGCGCGGGCGGGCAGCTCCTGATCGGCATACGGCCCGAGAAGATCACGCTCACCCACGCCGACGACGCGCACACCGTTCCGGACGGCCGCAACCGCGTCACCGGCCGGATCGCGGACTCCAGCTTCATCGGCGTCTCCACCCAGTACCTCGTCGACAGCCCCGTCTCCATGGGCCTGTCCGTCTACGCGCAGAACATCGAGCGCGACAGCAGGCTCGTCCCCGGCGCCGAGGTCGTCCTGCACTGGAACCCCGGCCACAGCTTCGGCCTGGACGCGGCGCAGAGCGTCGAGGCGGGCACGGACGCGGGGGAGGGGACGTGAGCGACGCACGCGAGGCCGACGGGCCGCAGACGACACAGAACGCCGCACCTCTGCGCCTCGCGGGCGGAGAAGCGAACGAGAAGGCAGGTGCGAGGACCACGACCACCCCCGCCGCGGAAGCGCCCGTCACGGCCCCGGCCGTCACCAAGGCCGCACGCCGCCGGAAGCTCGTCCCCTACTGGCTGCTGCTCCCCGGCATCCTCTGGCTCCTCGTCTTCTTCGCCGCGCCCCTCGTCTACCAGGCGTCCACCTCGGTACAGACCGGATCGCTCGAAGAGGGCTTCAAGGTCACCTGGCACTTCGCCACCTACAGCGACGCCCTGGCCGAGTACTACCCGCAGTTCCTGCGCTCGGTGGCCTACTCCGCCACCGCCACCGTGCTCTGCCTGGCCCTCGGCTACCCGCTGGCCTATCTCATCGCCTTCAAGGCGGGCCGCTGGCGCAACCTGCTGATGATCCTGGTCATAGCGCCGTTCTTCACCAGCTTCCTGATCCGCACCCTCGCCTGGAAGACGATCCTCTCCGACGGCGGCCCCGTCGTCTCCGCGCTGGGCACCCTGCACGTCCTCGACCTCACCAACGCCCTCGGCGTCACCGAGGGACACCGTGTCCTCGCGACCCCGCTCGCCGTCGTCTGCGGCCTGACCTACAACTTCCTGCCGTTCATGATCCTGCCGCTGTACACGTCCCTCGAACGCATCGACCCACGGCTCCACGAGGCGGCCGGGGACCTCTACGCCAAGCCCCTCACCACCTTCCGCAAGGTGACCTTCCCGCTGTCCATGCCCGGCGTCGTCGCGGGGACCCTGCTCACCTTCATCCCCGCCACCGGCGACTACATCAACGCCGAACTGCTCGGCTCCACCGACCAGAAGATGATCGGCAACGTCATCCAGTCGCAGTTCCTGCGCGTCCTGGACTACCCGACGGCGGCCGCCCTGTCGTTCATCCTGATGGCCGCCATCCTCGCCGTGGTCACGGTGTACATCCGCAAGTCCGGGACGGAGGAGCTCGTCTGATGAGCACGGTGACGCGCTGGCTGCGCCGCAACCTCGTGGTGATCGGGGGGCTCGGCACCCTCGCCTATCTGATCCTGCCCAACGTGATCGTGACGGTCTTCTCGTTCAACAAGCCCAACGGCCGCTTCAACTACGAGTGGCAGCGGTTCTCCACCGACGCCTGGACCCACCCCTGCGACGTCGCCGACCTGTGCGGCTCGCTCTCGCTCAGCCTCCGGATCGCCGTCTGGGCGACCATCGGGGCGACCGTGCTCGGCACGATGATCGCCTTCGCGCTGGCCCGCTACCGCTTCCGCGCCCGGTCCTCCGTCAGCACCCTGCTGTTCCTGCCGATGGCGATGCCCGAGGTGGTCATGGCCGCCTCGCTGGCCACCCTCTTCCTCAACATGGGCGTCACCTTCGGCTTCTGGACCATCCTCATCGCCCACATCATGTTCTGCCTGAGCTTCGTGGTGACGGCGGTGAAGGCGAGGGTCATGTCCATGGACCCCCGCCTGGAGCAGGCCGCGCAGGACCTCTACGCCACCCCGTTCCAGACCTTCCTGCGGGTCACCCTGCCCATCGCCGCCCCCGGGATCGCGGCGGGCGCCCTGCTCTCGTTCGCCCTGTCCTTCGACGATTTCATCATTACGAATTTCAACGCCGGTTCGACTGTGACCTTCCCCATGTTCGTCTGGGGAGCCGCACAACGGGGCACACCCGTTCAAATCAATGTCATCGGAACGGCGATGTTCGGCATCGCCGTGCTGTGCGTCCTTGCCGGTCAGCTGGTCGGCAGGCGCCGAAAAAGGAGCTGAGACCCATGGCCCCGCGTGCCATGAACCCTGCGCAATCACTTTCTGACGCCGCCCCCCGGCCGTACTGGCTCGACGACCCCTCCCGGCCGGAGGCGCTCCCCGCGCTCGTCGGCGACGAGCACACCGATCTGCTCGTCGTCGGCGGCGGTTACTCCGGACTGTGGACCGCGCTCCGTGCCAAGGAGCGCGACCCGGCCCGGGACGTCGTCCTCATAGAGGCCCAGGAGGTCGGCTGGGCCGCCTCCGGCCGCAACGGCGGCTTCTGCTCCGCCTCCCTCACCCACGGCTGGGCCAACGGCCAGGCCCGCTGGCCCGAAGAACTCACCGCCCTGGAACGGCTCGGGCGGCGCAACCTCGACGACATCGAGGCCACCGTCGCCCGCCACGGCATCGACTGCGGCTTCGAGCGCACCGGCGAGATAGACATCGCCACCGCCCCGCACCAGGTCCAGGAGCTGCGCGAGGCGGCCGACGAGGTCGCCGAACTGGGCCTGCCCGACCACGAGTTCCTCGACCGCGACGCGCTGCGCGCCGAGGTCGACTCCCCGACCTTCCTCGCAGGCCTCTGGGACCGCACCGGCGTGGCCATGCTGCACCCCGCCCGGCTCGCCTGGGGCCTCAAGCGCGTCTGCCTGGAGCTGGGCGTGCGGATCTACGAGCACACGCCCGGCACCGGGCTCTCCTCGCGCAACGCCGGGGTCGCCGTCCGCACCCCGTACGGCCGCGTCTTCGCCCGTCACGCCGCGCTCGGCACCAACGCCTTCCCGTCGCTCGTCAAGCGCGTCCGGCCGTTCATCGCGCCCGTCTACGACTACGCGCTGATGACCGAGCCGCTCGACGAGGAGCAGCGCGCCGCCGTCGGCTGGAAGAACCGGCAGGGCCTCGGCGACGCCGCCAACCACTTCCACTACTTCCGCATCACGCCGGACCACCGCATCCTGTGGGGCGGTTACGACATCGTCTACCACTACGGCGGTGCCGTCTCGGCGGACTACGACCACCACCCGGCCACGTACCAGAAGCTCGCCGAGCACTTCTTCCACTGCTTCCCCCAGCTCGAAGGGGTGCGCTTCACCCACAACTGGGGCGGTGCCATCGACACCTGCTCGCGCTTCTCCGCCTTCTTCGGCACCGCCCACGGCGGCCGGGTGGCCTACGCGCTCGGCTACACCGGACTCGGCGTCGGCGCCAGCCGCTTCGGGGCGGACGTCATGCTCGACCTGCTGAGCGGGGAGCGCACCGAGCGGACGGAACTGAGGATGGTCCGCAGCAAGCCGCTGCCGTTCCCGCCCGAGCCCGTACGGTCCATGGGCATCGGCATCACCCAGTGGTCGATGACCCGCGCCGACGAGAACGGCGGCCGCCGCAACCTCTGGCTCAAGGCCATGGACAAGGCCGGCATGGGCTTCGACAGCTGACGACGGGACATACGCACCTGACGACAGGACGTACGCGAAACCCGCGTAATGATTCGCCGTCCGCGCCCTCTCATCCGTGAAAGCAGAACAAGTGGACACGGAGCGGAGGACCCATGAGCGGCGGAGCGGGGACGCGGAGCGCGGTGGAGTGGCTGGCGTCGGCGGCGCCCCACCCCGGCACCTGCCGGTGGGAGTGGGAGCGCAACCCCCTGGGAATCGCCCTGCTGCCCGCGGGGCGGATCTGGGACGTGCTCATCCTGGCCAGTGAGCTCGGCTATCCGACGCTGGACGTCCTGACGGGCTGCACCGACGAAGTCGGCCCCGTCCTGGCCGACTTCGGGGACAGCCGGATGGGTTTCTTCGTCCCGCCGGGCACGGCGGCGAGCTGGGTGGCCACCGGGGTGCGGGCCGTCGGCACCGGCGGCTGGGTCGTCGTCCCGTACCCCGGCCGGGCCTGCTCGGGCATCCGCTGGATCGTGCCGCCGGACGGCACGGGCACCCTCACGGACCCGGCGGCGCTGGAGCTGTCGATGCACGAGGCGGTCGCGTTCCTCGCGGCCGACCGGCCGGAGGACGACGGGTGAGCGCCAGGGCCAGCCCCCACAGCAGCACCCCCGACAGGCACCAACTGCCGAGCACGTCCAGCGGCCAGTGGTAGCCGCACCGGACCAGCCCCACGGCCACCCCGGCGTTGACGACGGCATACAGCGCCACCACGGCCACCCGCCGGCGTCCCCGGGCCGGGCCGGGCCGCGGGAGCAGGAACAGCAGCGCCGCGGCACCGTAGGCGACCGCGGCCGTGGCCGCGTGCCCGGACGGGAAGAAACCGTCGGGCGCGCCCGCCATGGCCGCGGGGCCGGGCCGGGCGACGGCGTCCTTGACCGGGACGACCAGGGCGGGCACGACGGCCGTCGTGAGCGCGGCGCAGAGCGGCGGCAGCCACCGCCTGCCGCGCGGGGCGCGCAGGGCCGTCACGGCCATGGCCGCCGCCAGCACGGGCAGCGCGACCGTCAGGTTGCCGAGATCCGCGAGGAAGTGGGCGACACCGCCCGGGAAGGCCGACCCCGAGACGGCGCGCCCCACGCGCTCGTCGAACGCGCGCAGCGGGCCGTGCGTGACGACCTGCCAGGTGAGCAGCGCGAACAGCAGGACGCACAGACCGGGGAAGAGGAAAGTCCTGAGAAGCCTCTTGGCCGACGGCCCCGGAACAGGGGGGGAGGTTCCGAGGCCGCCGTGGTGATCGGGGTGCCGCGCGCCCCGGGGGGTATGGGGCGGGCGGCCGTCCGATCGGTGAGGATGCCCGGAGCCGGAAGCTCCGGTGGGGTCGTGCGCAAAGGCACGGCCGGGCCGGTCATGGGGATGTGCCGACTCGGCGGTGTCCGCAGTTCCCTGCGGACGGGGTGGTGCGTTCATCTGCAGAAACCGTACGGCAGGGCGGGGCGTCCGGACAGCCGGATCACCCCACCCCCACCCGCCCCGCACAGGTTCTTCACCCCTTGACGGACCCAAGACGAACCCAAGGCGCCGTTACCGCTTCATTACCGGGGGTTACAGGCGGGTGAACGCGGCCTCGATGATGTCCAGGCCCTCGTTCAGCAGGTCCTCGCCGATGACCAGCGGCGGCAGGAAGCGCAGCACGTTGCCGTAGGTGCCGCAGGTCAGGACCAGCAGGCCCTCCGCGTGGCAGGCCTTCGCCAGCGTGCCGGCGGCCTCCGGGGCGGGCTCCTTGGACTCCGCGTCCTTCACCAGCTCGATCGCGATCATCGCGCCGCGGCCACGGATGTCACCGATGATG
The DNA here is from genome assembly GCF_053594975.1 of Streptomyces sp. NPDC002537. Taxonomy (NCBI): domain Bacteria; kingdom Bacillati; phylum Actinomycetota; class Actinomycetes; order Kitasatosporales; family Streptomycetaceae; genus Streptomyces; species Streptomyces sp. NPDC002537. The sequence goes on along the minus strand of NZ_JBSFWT010000025.1, from coordinate 70,052 downwards.
CATGTCTTGTGATCGGCGAACTTCTCCTGCATCGCGGAGAGGCGGCCCTTCATGACCTCCTCGATGCGCTTGGCCTTCGCGTTGAGGTCCAGCTCGCGCATGGTCTCGATGGAGCCGAGCGCCGCCGCGCACGCCACCGGGTTGCCGCCGTAGGTGCCGCCCAGGCCGCCCGGGTGCGCCGCGTCCATGATCTCCGCGCGGCCGGTGACGGCCGCGAGCGGCAGACCGCCCGCGATGCCCTTGGCCGTCGTGATCAGGTCCGGGACGATGCCCTCGTCCTCGCACGCGAACCACTGGCCGGTGCGGCAGAAGCCGGACTGGATCTCGTCCGCGACGAAGACGATGCCGTTGTCCTTCGCGAACTGCGCGATGCGCGGCAGGAAGCCCTTCGCGGGCTCGATGAAGCCGCCCTCGCCCAGCACCGGCTCGATGATGATCGCGGCGACGTTGTCCGCGCCGACCTGCTTGGTGATCTGGTCGATGGCCTGCGCGGCGGCCTCGGGGCCGCAGTTCTCCGGGCCGGTCGGCCAGCGGTAGCCGTACGCCACCGGCACGCGGTAGACCTCGGGTGCGAACGGGCCGAAGCCGTGCTTGTACGGCATGTTCTTGGCGGTGAGCGCCATCGTCAGGTTCGTCCGGCCGTGGTAGCCGTGGTCGAAGACGACGACCGCCTGGCGCCTGGTGTACGCGCGGGCGATCTTCACCGCGTTCTCCACGGCCTCGGCGCCCGAGTTGAACAGCGCGGACTTCTTGGCGTGGTCGCCCGGGGTCAGCTCGGCGAGCTGCTCGCAGACCTCCACGTAGCCCTCGTACGGGGTGACCATGAAACAGGTGTGGGTGAAGTCGGCCAGCTGCGCCGACGCGCGGCGCACCACGGCCTCCGCGCTGGAACCCACCGAGGTCACGGCGATGCCGGAGCCGAAGTCGATGAGGGAGTTGCCGTCGACGTCCTCGATCACACCGCCGCCCGCGCGCACGGTGAACACCGGCAGCGTCGAGCCCACGCCCGCGGCGACCGTGGCCGTGCGGCGGGCCTGCAGCTCCAGCGACTTCGGGCCGGGGATCGCGGTGACGACGCGGCGCTCCTGGGGGAGGGACGGGCCTCCGGTCAGTGCAGTCATGAGAGGGCTCCAGGGGGTGAACGAGATCATTCGGGCTTTCAGTCGCAGGCTAGGGGCGCCGGACGCGCTCGGGCATGTTCCGTTCGGGAGAAGTGCGCGGGCCGCCTTGTCCGTACCGGACATGGCGGGCGTCCCGGCCTCCCCTGCGAGTGATCATGCCCATACGGGGGTGTGGCGTACCGCAGGTCACCTGAACTCCCCTCGTACGCCCATTAGATTGAGCGACGGCGCGCAGAGGAACCACAGGGACGCACGGACGTCCGGCGGGGGCGAGGGGCAGCGTATGGACACCGAGGGCACGTTCGACCCGTCCGGCACAGGAGGGCCGCGGGACGCGGCGGGCCGCCCGCCCGTACCCCCGAGGCCCACCGAGCCGCCGCGGCCGCCCGCCGTCCCCCCGCACCCGGCGCGCGGGGACGGGCGCGGGGGCCACGAGTCGCCGTTCACCGCCTGGCTGCGCGCCCCGCGCGCCGCCGCGCAGCCCGGCGTCTGGGCCTTCGAGCACCGCCCCAGGGCGCCCGAGGAACCCGGCCGGGTGCCCGGCCGGCAGCTGGTCGGCGGCGCGGTGATCGCCTTCCTCTGCGGCTGGCTGTTCTGGTCGCTGCTGTGGCACGGCTACCTCGGTCCGTACTGGAAGTGGCCGCTGCGCGCCATGGCACCGGGCTCGTGGACCGACGGCACCGAGGAATGGATGATCGCGTCGTACATCTACTACGCGCTCGCCGTCTGCGTCCTCGCCGTCGGCTTCGGCCGGGTCGGCCGGTGGCCCGAACTGTGGCGCCGGTTCGTCACGCCCGTGTGGGAGGGGTTCTGGCGCCGGACGCCGCCCTCCGTCAGCCCGGACCGGCCGGACCGCCTCGCGCCCCGGCAACTGCTGGGCCGGGCCGTCCTGGCCTTCGCCGGAGTGTGGGTGGTGTGGCTGCTGTGCTGGAACGGCGCCGTCGGCAGCGCCTGGATCTGGCCGCTGGTCGCCTTCACCCCGGACTCCTGGGACCCGCTCGCCCGGCTCTACGCCGGATACACGTACTACGTCCTCTTCACCCTGCTGCTCCTGTCCGTCGCCTGCCGGGTCGGCTGCTGGCGCGAGGTCTGGCGCCGCCACGGCCCCGCCGACCAGCGGGCCCGCCGGCCCGAGCCCGGCCACGCGGGCCGCACCGCCGCCATGGCGGCGGGCGATCCCGCCGAGTGGCCCGAACTGCGTGCCGCCGGGGCGCACGACGCCGCCGAACGGCTGGCCGCGGAGGCCGGTTCCGGGATGATGAACGACGTCGACCACTCCCGCATCCAGCGCGCCTGGGAGTCCGTACGGGCGCGGCCCGGCCGCCTCGCCCACTTCACCGAGACCGTGCTGCGGCACGGCGCCGCCGCCTGCGCCCACCCCTCCGGGGCGCGCGACCTGCCCGTGCGCGTCGCCCGGCACGACCTCGTCACCCGGCAGGTGCGGATCGGCACCGCGGCCGACGACGACCGCAACCCGTACCAGCACCGCGGCGCGGGCTGCGCCCTCGACCCCGGGCTGCTGGGCACCTCGCTGCTCGCCGTCGGCCCGCCCGGCTGCGGCAAGACGGACCGGCTGGTGCGGCCGGTGCTGGAGTCGCTGTGCCTCCAAGCGCTCGCCGGACGGACCGCGGTCGTCGCGGTCGGGGCGGCGGGCGCGGGGCTCGCGCCCGACGAGGCGTTCGACATCGTGGTGCGGATCGGCCGCCCGGACTCGGCGTACGACCTCGACCTGTACGGCGGCACGGACGACCCCGACGAGGCCGCCGCGGTGCTCGCCGAGGGGCTCGTGGGCGACCTCACCGCCGCGCTCCCCGGTGAGGGCGGCAGGCGCGCCGCGACCGCGCTCGCGCAGGTCCTCGGCCCCTACCGCGCGGCCCACGGCCGCTTCCCGTCCGTCCCGGAGCTGCGCGAACTCCTCGACGGTCCGTCCACCGCCCTCGACACCCTGCGGGCCGCGCTCACGGCCGCCGGGCAGGACGCGCAGGTACGGGAACTCGACGCCCGCGAACGGCAGTCGCGGCGCCCCGGCGACGCCGGGCCGATGCTCGCCGACCGGCTGGCGCTCCTCGACCGGCCCGCCTTCGCGCGCTTCTTCGACACCACCCGCCCCGGCCGCACCTTCTCGCTGCGCACCCTCGAACACCCGCTGCGGGTCCGCATCGACCTGCCCGAGCGGGGGCACGCCGAGGCGTCCCGGATGCTGGCCCGGCTCGTCCTCGCGCAGTTCACCGAGTGCACGGTCGGCCGGGCCGACCGCTCGCTGTTCGCCTGCCTCGTCCTGGACGACGCGACCCACGCCGTCACCCCCGAGTCCGTGCGCGGCCTGGGGCGGCTCCGGGCCGCCAACGCCGGGGCCGTGCTCACCCTCCGGACGCTCGACGACGTGCCCGAGGCGCTGCGCAGCGCGCTGCTCGGCTCCGTCGGCTGCCGGATGGCGTTCTCCGGCGTGACCACCTGGGACGGCGCGCGGTTCGCGGAGGTCTGGGGCAAGGAGTGGGTGGAGACCCGCGACATCACCGACCGCCAGGTCATCGCCCACGAGCCGCTGACCCGGGCCACGCACATCGTGCGCAGGCTGGTCACCGGCCGGGCGGTGACCGCGCAGTCCGTGACCGTCCGCAAGGTCGAGCGCGAGCGCTGGTCCGCCTCGGAGCTGGCACACGGCGTGCCCGCCGGGCACGCCGTGCTGTCCGTGACGTCCGTACGGGGCGCGAGCGCGCCGCCGGTCCTGGTCGACCTGACGAGGTGAGGGCGGGCGGGACGCGGCCCGCGCGGCCCCGGCGAATCCTCCATTGAGGCAGAATCGGGAGCAGCCGTTCATACGGGACGGCACAGTCGCTGCGCCGTCCCTCCCGAAGGTGACCATGCCTCCCACCCTCGCCTCGCTCGTCCACCACTCCGCGCTCAAGCTCGCCGTGCTCGCGGGGGAGGACCGGCTGGACACCCCCGTCCGCTGGGCGCACGTCAGCGAACTCGCCGACCCCGTGCCGTGGATGGAGGGCGGCGAGCTGCTGCTGACCACCGCGATGAAGATCGACGCGACGGACCGGGAGGCGATGCGGGGCTATGTGCGACGGCTGGTCCGGGCCGGGGTCGTCGGCCTCGGCTTCGCGGCCGGCGTGCACTACGACCAGGTGCCGCGGGCGCTGGTCGAGGCCGCGGAGGAGGAGGGCCTGCCCCTGCTGGAGGTGCCCCGGCGCACCCCGTTCATCGCCATCAGCAAGGCGGTCTCGGCGGCCATGGCCGCCGACCAGTACCGCGCCGTCACCGCGGGCTTCGAGGCGCAGCGCGAACTGACGCGCGCCGCGCTCGCCCCCGACGGGCCCGCCGCGCTGCTGGCCAGGCTCGCCACGCACCTCGACGGGTGGGCCGCGCTGTACGACGCGTCGGGGGCGGTCGTCGCCGCGGCCCCCGACTGGGCCGCCCGCCGCGCGGCCCGCCTCACCCGCGACGTCGAACGGCTGCGGGAGCGGCCCGCGCCCGCCACCGCCGTCGTCGGCTCCGACCCCGCCGACGAGGGCGCCGACCGGGTCGAGCTCCAGTCCCTGGGCTCGGGCCGCCGGGCCCGCGGCGTCCTCGCCGTCGGCACGGGCGCCCCGCTGGGCACCGCCGAGCGCTACGCCGTGCAGTCCGCGATCGCGCTCCTCACGCTCACCACAGAGCGCTCCCGCGCGCTCCAGGACGCCGAGCAGCGGCTCGGGGCCGCGGTGCTGCGGATGCTGCTGGCCGGCGAGCCGGACCACGCGCGGGCCGTCGCGGGGGACCTCTACGGGAGCCTGCTGGACGCGCCCTTCCGGGTGCTCGTCGCGGAGGCCGCGACGGAGGATGGCGAACAGGGCGAGAACGGCGCGCCCGACCCGCTCGGGGTGCTCGCGGACGCGATCGACACCGCGGCGGGCCGGGTCGCCGAGGCCGTCCTGGCCGTCCCGGACGGCGGCCGGCTCGTCGTCCTCGCGTCCGACGGCGGCGCGGCGGTCGCGGCCTGCGCGGAGCACGCGCGGGCCATAGAGGCGCGCCGCGGCACGAAGGCGCGGCCCCGGGACCGCAGCGCGGCCGCCCCCGACGACGACCTCGTCGTCGGCCTGTCGGCCCCGGCCGGGACCGTCGCCGCCGCGGCCGCCTTCCGCCAGGCGGAACAGGCGCTCTCCGTGGCCCGCCGCCGGGGACGCGTCCTGGTCGAGCACGAGGAGGTCGCGGCCGGTTCCGTACTGCCGCTTCTCGCCGACGACGCGGTGCGGGCGTTCGCGGACGGCATGCTGCGGGCGCTGCGCGAGCACGACGCGACGGGGCGCGGCGATCTCGTCGCCTCACTGCGGGCGTGGCTCTCGCGCCACGGGCAGTGGGACGCGGCGGCGGCCGATCTGGGCGTGCACCGGCATACGTTGCGGTACCGGATGCGGCGGGTCGAGGAGATCCTGGGGCGGTCCTTGGACGACCCGGATGTGCGGATGGAACTGTGGCTGGCGTTGAAGGCGACGTCGCCGGCGAACGGGGAGTAGCCCTGGCGGGCGGCGAGGGCGAGGTTTGTCCGGGGCTCCGAGGACGACCGGCGGCATCGCGCCCCGTCAGGGGCGCGGGGAACTGCGCGAGCAACCCCCGCCGGCCCGCAGACGAACCCGCAGACGGACCCGCAGGCAAAGAGGAGCGCCGCCCGCGACCGGGCTCCGGCTCCGCACTCCGCCATTGCGGTGCGCCGCCGCGCCCCCGTGCTCCAAGACGGACAAGCGACCCCGGCGCCTCCCGGACCTACGGTGAGGGAGCCGAAAATCGTCTGCACCCCCCGGAGGAATCCGTGACTGCTCCCCACGCGTTCTGGCTGGCCGGCCGCGAGGCCCACGGCGAGGAGACTTTCGACGTCACGAACTCGTGGGACGGCCGTCTCGTCGGCATCGTGAGCGTGCCCACCGAGGCACAGGTCGAGGAGGCCGTGGCCGCCGCGCACGCCGTGCGGGACGAGTTCGCGGCGACCCCCGCGCACGTCCGGGCCGCCGCCCTCGACCACGTCGTGAAGCGGCTCACCGAGCGCACCGAGGAGATCGCCCAGCTGATCTCCGCCGAGAACGGCAAGCCCATCAAGTGGGCCCGCGGCGAGGTCGGCCGTGCCGTCTCCGTCTTCCGCTGGGCCGCCGAGGAGGCCCGCCGGTTCAACGCCGGTGACGCCCAGCGCCTGGACACCGACGCGGGCGGTACCGGCCGGCTCGCCCTGACCCGCCGCTTCCCCCGCGGCACCGTCCTCGGCATCGCGCCCTTCAACTTCCCGCTCAACCTGAGCGCCCACAAGGTCGCCCCGGCCATCGCCGTCGGCGCGCCGATCATCCTGAAGCCCGCCCCGGCCACCCCGGTCTCGTCGCTCGTCCTGGGCGAGATCCTCGCCGAGACGGACCTGCCCGCGGGCTCCTGGAGCGTGCTGCCGGTGCCGAACGACCGGATGCCCGCCCTGGTCCAGGACGAGCGGCTGCCGGTCATCTCCTTCACCGGCTCCGGCCCGGTCGGCTGGTCGATCCTCGACTCGGCGCCGCGCAAGCACGTCACCCTGGAGCTCGGCGGCAACGGCGCGGCCGTGGTCCTCGCCGACTGGTCCTCCGAGGAGGACCTCGACTGGGCGGCGCAGCGCATCGCCACCTTCTCCAACTACCAGGGCGGCCAGTCCTGCATCTCGGTGCAGCGCGTCATCGCCGACGCCTCGCTCTACGAGCGGCTCGTGCCCAAGGTCGTCGCCACCGTCGAGGCGCAGGTGACGGGTGACCCGTCCGACGCCGCCACCGATGTCGGCCCGCTGGTCAGCGAGGACGCCGCCAAGCGCGTCGAGTCCTGGGTGGACGAGGCCGTCGCCGCGGGCGCCACGCTGCTCACGGGCGGCAAGCGCGAGGGCGCCACGTACGCCCCCACCGTGCTCGCCGACGTCCCGGCCGACGTGACGATCGCCTGCGAGGAGGTCTTCGGGCCGGTCCTCACCCTCACCAGGGCGGACGGCGAGGCCGCCGCGTTTGCCGCCGTCAACGACTCGCCGTACGGCCTCCAGGCGGGCGTCTTCACGCACGACCTGCAGACCGCCTTCCGCGCGCACCGCGCGCTGGAGACCGGTGGCGTGATCGTCGGCGACGTCCCGTCCTACCGCGCCGACCAGATGCCGTACGGCGGCGCCAAGCAGTCCGGCGTGGGCCGCGAGGGCGTGCGGTACGCGATGGACGACTACACCTACGAGCGGGTGCTGGTCCTGACGGGCCTGGCCCTGTAACCACATACGGGGTCACCACACGCGGGTACACGAACGGCCGGGGTGCGCACGGGGGTGCCCCGGCCGTTCGCGTACCCGCGGAGGCCCATGGCCCGATCCTTGCGCACCATGACAGTCAGGCCACTCGTCGGGATGCGGCAGCTCGACGAGGCTGGAACCCGTCGAACACAGCACCACCGCGAGGAGCGAACCGCCATGACCGCCACCACCGCAGCCCCCGCCCGCATGCGCGCCGTCAGCCAGGAGACCGCCGGCGGACCCGAGGTCCTCCGGCTGGTCGAGACCGACCGCCCCGAGCCGCTTCCGGGCGAGATCCTGGTGCGGGTGCACGCCGCGGGGGTCAACCCCACCGACTGGAAGACCCGGGCGCGCGGCTCCTTCTACACGGGGGAGACCGTCCCGTTCACCCTCGGCTTCGACGTGTCCGGCGTGGTCGAGGCCGTCGGCGACGGCGTCACCCTGTACGTCCCCGGCGACGAGGTCTACGGCATGCCCCGCTTCCCGCACCCCGCGGGCGCCTACGCCGACTACGTCACCGCCCCGGCCCGCCACTTCGCCCCCAGGCCGCAGGGCCTCGACCACGTCCGGGCCGCCGCCCTGCCGCTCGCCGCGCTCACCGCCTGGCAGGCGCTCGTCGACACCGCCGACGTGCGCGAGGGACAGCGCGTCCTCGTCCACGCGGCCGCGGGCGGCGTCGGCCACCTGGCCGTACAGATCGCCAAGGCCCGGGGCGCGTACGTCATCGGCACGGCCAGCGCCGCCAAGCACGACTTCCTCCGCGGCCTCGGCGCCGACGAGCTGATCGACTACCGGGAGCAGGACTTCGCCGAGGTCGTACGCGACGTCGACACCGTCCTGGAATCCATCAGCGGCGACTACCCCACCCGCTCCCTGCGCACCCTGCGCCCCGGCGGCATCCTCGTCTCCCTGCTGCCCCTGGACGACGCCGTGCGCGCCGAGGCCCGCGCGCAGGGGCTGCGGGCCACCCGCATCATGGTCGAGCCCGACCTCGGCGGCCTGCGCGGCATCACCCGGTTGGTGGAATCCGGCCGTCTGCGCACGGAGATCGCCGCCGTGCTGCCGCTGGCCGACGTGGCCAAGGCCCACGAGCTGGGCGAGACCGGCCGGACCTCCGGGAAGATCGTCCTCAAGGTCGCCGACTGAGGGGACGGACCGGAACGTTGCGCGAGGTCTGGTAGACGTCCGGAGGATCGGGTACATACGGTCGAGTAGCACCGGTCGGTAGCCGACCGGCCCCGACTGAAGCGGCGAGGTGCCTCATGACCGCACCATCCGTACGACCGGTCACCGAACGCGAAGCCCGTCAGGTCGCCGAAGCGGCCCGGGAGCAGGACTGGAAGAAGCCCAGCTTCGCCAAGGAACTGTTCCTGGGGCGCTTCCGGCTCGATCTCATCCACCCGCACCCGACCCCCGCGCTGGAGGACGTGCGGCGCGGCGAGGAGTTCCTCGCCAAGCTGCGCGACTTCTGCGAGACCCGGATCGACGGGGCCCGCATCGAGCGCGAGGCGAAGATCCCGGACGAGACGGTCGACGGGCTCAAGGAGCTCGGCGCCTTCGGGATGAAGATCGACACCAAGTACGGCGGCCTCGGGCTCACCGCCGTCTACTACAACAAGGCCCTCGCCCTCGTGGGCTCCGCCAGCCCGGTCGTCGGCGCGCTGCTCTCCGCCCACCAGTCCATCGGCGTGCCGCAGCCGCTCAAGCTCTTCGGCACCCAGGAGCAGAAGGACACCTTCCTGCCCCGCTGCGCCCGTACGGACATCACGGCCTTCCTCCTCACCGAGCCGGACGTCGGCTCCGACCCGGCCCGGCTGGCGACCTCCGCCGTGCCCGACGGCGACGACTACGTCCTGGACGGCGTCAAGCTGTGGACCACCAACGGCGTCGTCGCCGACCTGCTCGTGGTCATGGCCCGGGTGCCGAAGAGCGAGGGCCACAAGGGCGGGATCACCGCGTTCGTGGTCGAGGCTGCGGCGGAAGGCGTCACCGTCGAGCACCGCAACGCCTTCATGGGCCTGCGCGGCATCGAGAACGGCGTCACCCGCTTCCACCGGGTCCGGGTGCCCGCCGCCAACCGGATCGGTCCCGAGGGCGCGGGCCTCAAGATCGCCCTGACCACCCTCAACACCGGCCGCCTGTCCATCCCGGCCATGTGCGTCTCCGGCGGCAAATGGGCGCTGAAGATCGCCCGCGAGTGGTCCACCGCCCGCGAGCAGTGGGGCAAGTCCATCGCCAGGCACGAGGCCGTCGGCGCGAAGATCTCCTTCATCGCGGCGACCACCTTCGCCCTGGAGGCCATCCTCGACCTGTCCGGCCAGATGGCCGACGAGGACCGCAACGACATCCGGATCGAGGCCGCGCTCGCCAAGCTCTACGCCAGCGAGATGGCCTGGCTGATGACCGACGAGCTGGTCCAGATCCGCGGCGGCCGCGGCTACGAGACCGCCGCCTCGCTGGCCGCCCGCGGCGAGCGCGCCGTCCCCGCCGAGCAGATGCTGCGCGACTCCCGCATCAACCGGATCTTCGAGGGCTCCACCGAGATCATGCACCTGCTGATCGCCCGCGAGGCCGTCGACGCCCACCTGTCCGTCGCCGGGGACCTCATCGACCCGGAGAAGTCCCTGGGCGACAAGGCCAGGGCGGGCGCCCGCGCGGGCGGCTTCTACGCCCGCTGGCTGCCCAGGCTCGTCGCCGGGCCGGGCCAGCTGCCCCGCAGCTACACCGAGTTCCACCCGTCCGGCCACCGCGACCTGGCCACCCATCTGCGCTACGTCGAGCGCTCCTCCCGCAAGCTCGCCCGCTCCACCTTCTACGCCATGTCCCGCTGGCAGGGCCGGATGGAGACCAAGCAGGGCTTCCTCGGGCGGATCGTCGACATCGGCGCCGAACTGTTCGCCATGAGCGCCGCCTGCGTGCGCGCCGAGCGGCTGCGTGCCGAGGGCGACCACGGCGCCGAGGCGTACGAGCTCGCCGACGTCTTCTGCCGCCAGTCCAGGATCCGCGTCGAGGAGCTCTTCGGGCGGCTGTGGACCAACACCGACGACCTCGACCGCGAGCTCGTCGACGGCGTCATGTCGGGGGCGTACGAGTGGCTGGAGACCGGCATCGTCGACCCCAGCGGCGAGGGCCCCTGGATCGCCGACGCCACCCCGGGCCCGGCGAAGACGGAGAACGTCCACCGGCCCATCCGCTGACCCCGCCCCGGCGCGGACGCACCGCCGCGGAGGGCGGGCCGGGGGATCCCTGTCCGCCCTTCCGCCGGGAGACGCAACAATGGAGACCATGACGGACTCCCTTGCTGACCCGCATCTGCGCTACGCCGCCCCCACCGCCGCGGGCGGACCGCGCGAGGTCGTGATCCTCGGCTCCACCGGCTCGATCGGCACCCAGGCCATCGACCTCGTGCTCCGCAACCCCGACCGCTTCACGGTGACGGGCCTGTCCGCCGCCGGCGGCCGGGTGGCACTGCTCGCCGAGCAGGCGCGGCTGCTGCGGGTCCGCACGGTCGCCGTCGCCCAGGCCGACAAGGTGCCCGCGCTGCGCGAGGCCCTGGCCGCGCAGTACGGCTCCGAGCCGCTGCCCGAGATCCTGGCGGGGCCCGACGCGGCCACCGAACTGGCCCGCAGCGAGTGCCACACCGTCCTCAACGGCATCACCGGCTCCATCGGCCTCGCGCCCACCCTCGCCGCCCTGGAGGCGGGCCGCACGCTGGCCCTGGCCAACAAGGAGTCGCTGATCGTCGGCGGCCCGCTGGTCAAGGCGCTGGCCAAGCCGGGGCAGATCATCCCGGTGGACTCCGAGCACGCCGCGCTCTTCCAGGCGCTGCTGGGCGGCACCCGCGCCGAGGTCCGCAAGCTCGTCGTCACCGCCTCGGGCGGGCCCTTCCGCGGCCGGACGAAGGCGGAGCTGGCCTCCGTCACCCCCGCGGACGCACTGGCCCACCCCACCTGGTCCATGGGCCCGGTGATCACGGTCAACTCCGCGACCCTCGTCAACAAGGGCCTGGAGGTCATCGAGGCCCACCTGCTCTACGACATCCCCTTCGAGCGCATCGAGGTCGTCGTCCACCCACAGTCCTACGTCCACTCGATGGTGGAATTCACCGACGGCTCCACGCTCGCCCAGGCGACCCCGCCGGACATGCGCGGCCCCATCGCCATCGGCCTCGGCTGGCCCGAGCGGGTCCCGGACGCGGCCCCCGCCTTCGACTGGTCCACGGCCTCCACCTGGGAGTTCTTCCCCCTCGACGAAGAGGCCTTCCCGTCCGTCGGCCTGGCCCGGCACGTAGGTACGCTCGGTGGCACGGCACCCGCCGTCTTCAACGCCGCCAACGAGGAGTGCGTCGACGCGTTCCTGTCCGGCGCGCTGCCGTTCAATGGCATTGTCGATACCGTCGCCGAGGTGGTGGCGGAGCACGGCACCCCTGCCGCGGGAACTCGCCTCACCGTCCCGGACGTCCTGCAAGCGGAGACCTGGGCCCGCGCCCGGGCCCGTGAACTGGCAGCGCGGCCGGGCCCGGCGACCCGTACCGCGAAAGCAACCTCGGAGGCCCGCGCATGACAACACTGATGACCGTCCTCGGGATAGTCGTCTTCGTGGTGGGCCTGCTCTTCTCGATCGCCTGGCACGAACTGGGACACCTCTCCACCGCGAAGCTCTTCGGCATCCGTGTGCCGCAGTACATGGTCGGCTTCGGGCCGACGATCTTCTCGCGGAAGAAGGGCGACACCGAGTACGGCATCAAGGCCGTCCCGCTCGGCGGCTACATCCGCATGATCGGCATGTTCCCGCCCGGCGCGGACGGGAAGCTCAGCGCCCGCTCCACCTCGCCGTGGCGCGGCATGATCGAGGACGCCCGCTCGGCGGCCTTCGAGGAGCTCCAGCCGGGTGACGAGTCGCGGCTCTTCTACACGCGCAAGCCGTGGAAGCGCGTGATCGTGATGTTCGCCGGGCCGTTCATGAACCTGGTCCTGGCCGTGGCGATCTTCCTCGGGGTGATGATGTCCTTCGGCATCAACACCCAGACCACCCAGGTCTCCACCGTCTCGGCCTGCGTGGTCAAGGCGGCCGACAGGACCGACGCCTGCCCCAAGGGCGCCAAGGACTCCCCGGCCAAGGCCGCGGGCCTGCAGCCGCGCGACAAGATCGTCGCGTTCAACGGCACCCGGACCGACGACTGGGCGACCCTCCAGCGGGAGATCCGCAAGACCACCGGGCCGGCCACCATCACCGTCGTCCGGGACGGCGAGCGGAAGACGCTCGGCGCGGACCTGATCTCCAACCAGGTCCAGAAGTACGACAGCAAGGGCAACCCCCTCAAGGGGCAGTACGTCACGGCGGGCTTCCTCGGCTTCACCCCCGCGACCGGGGTCGTGCAGCAGTCCTTCGGCCAGTCCGTGAACCGCATGGGCGACATGGTCCAGTCCGGCGTCGAGTCGCTGGTCGCCCTCCCCGGCAAGATCCCCGACCTGTGGAACGCGGCCTTCGACGGCGGCGAGCGCAAGGCGGACTCGCCGATGGGCGTCGTGGGCGCGGCCCGCGTCGGCGGCGAGGTCTTCAACCTCGACATCCCGCCGTCGCAGCAGATCGCGACCATGCTCTTCCTGGTCGCCGGGTTCAACCTCTCGCTGTTCCTGTTCAACATGCTGCCGCTGCTGCCGCTGGACGGCGGGCACATCGCGGGCGCGCTCTGGGAGTCCGTGCGCAGGGCCTTCGCCCGTGTCTTCCGCCGCCCCGACCCCGGCCCGTTCGACGTCGCCAAGCTGATGCCGGTGGCCTACGTGGTGGCCGGGATCTTCGTCTGCTTCACCCTGCTGGTGCTGATCGCGGACGTGGTGAACCCGGTGCGCCTGACCTAGCCGGGACCCCCGGGCTCCATGGCCGGACGGGCAGGATTGCGCGAACCCGCATTTTCCAGCCCGTCCGGCCTTGCCGTAACCTCGAAGGCCGGAGCCCGCCGATCTCGGGACCATGATTCAGACCTTGGGGTTGCTCGCCAGATGACAGCGATTTCGCTTGGAATGCCTTCCGTTCCGATCAAGCTCGCCGACCGCAGGGTCAGCCGCAAGATCCAGGTCGGTTCCGTGGCCGTCGGAGGCGACGCACCGGTGTCGGTGCAGTCGATGACCACGACCAGGACGTCGGACATCGGTGCCACGCTCCAGCAGATCGCGGAGCTCACGGCGTCCGGCTGCCAGATCGTGCGCGTGGCCTGCCCGACCCAGGACGACGCGGACGCGCTCCCGGTCATCGCGAAGAAGTCGCAGATCCCCGTGATCGCCGACATCCACTTCCAGCCGAAGTACGTCTTCGCCGCGATCGACGCGGGCTGCGCGGCCGTCCGTGTGAACCCCGGCAACATCAAGCAGTTCGACGACAAGGTCAAGGAGATCGCCAAGGCGGCCTCCGAGACCGGCACCCCGATCCGCATCGGCGTCAACGCCGGCTCCCTGGACGCGCGCCTGCTCGCCAAGTACGGCAAGGCCACCCCCGAGGCCCTCGTCGAGTCCGCGCTGTGGGAGGCGTCGCTCTTCGAGGAGCACGGCTTCCGGGACATCAAGATCTCGGTCAAGCACAACGACCCGGTCGTGATGGTCAACGCCTACCGGCAGCTGGCCGCCCAGTGCGACTACCCCCTCCACCTCGGCGTCACCGAGGCCGGCCCCGCCTTCCAGGGCACCATCAAGTCCGCCGTCGCCTTCGGCGCCCTGCTCTCCGAGGGCATCGGCGACACCATCCGCGTCTCCCTGTCGGCCCCCCCGGCCGAGGAGATCAAGGTCGGCATGCAGATCCTGGAGTCCCTCGGGCTGCGCCAGCGCCGCCTGGAGATCGTCTCCTGCCCGTCCTGCGGCCGCGCCCAGGTCGACGTCTACAAGCTCGCCGAAGAGGTGACCGCCGGCCTGGAGGGCATGGAGGTCCCGCTGCGCGTCGCCGTCATGGGCTGCGTCGTCAACGGCCCCGGCGAGGCCCGCGAGGCCGACCTGGGCGTCGCCTCAGGCAACGGCAAGGGCCAGATCTTCGTGAAGGGCGAGGTCATCAAGACCGTCCCCGAGTCGAAGATCGTCGAGACCCTCATCGAGGAAGCCCTCAAGATCGCCGACCAGATGCGGCAGGACGGCGTCGCCTCCGGCGAGCCCGAGGTCAGCGTCAGCGGCTGACCCGCACCACTCCCGTACGGCCGTGCCCCGCTCCCCGGAGCGGGGCACGGCCGCATCCCGGCCGGTCGGAGGGCGTCCGGGGGAGGTGCCGAGGGGAACAGAGAGGTAGAGTTCCAAGACCTGTTCCCATGGCCTCCGGCCCGCGACGGTGAGGCATACCGACACGTGTTGACGACGACCACCACCAAGGTCCTGGGGCCCGGCGACATCGACGCCGCCCTCGCCGTCCTCGACCGCGATCCCGTCGCCAACGCCTTCGTCGCCGCCCGTGTCCAGGTCGCCGGACTCGACCCCTGGCGGCTCGGCGGCGAGATGTGGGGCTGGTACGCGGGCGGCCGCCTCGAATCCCTCTGCTACGCCGGGGCCAACCTCGTCCCCGTCTGCGCGGGCCCCGAGGCCGTACGGGCGTTCGCCGAGCGCGCCCGCCGCGCAGGCCGCCGCTGCTCCTCCCTCGTCGGCCCCGCCGAGCCCACCGCCGAGCTGTGGTCCCTCCTGGAACCCCACTGGGGGCCCGCCCGCGAGGTCCGCCCCCACCAGCCGCTGATGGAGACCCGCGGCATGCCCGCGGACATCCCGCCCGACCCCCTCGTCCGCCGCATCCGCAAGGACGAGATGGACGTGATCATGCCCGCGTGCGTGGCCATGTTCACCGAGGAGGTCGGCATCTCCCCGCTCGCGGGCGACGGCGGACTGCTCTACCAGGCGCGCGTCGCCGAACTCGTCGGATCGGGGCGCGCCTTCGCCCGGATCGAGAACGGCCGGGTCGTCTTCAAGGCGGAGATCGGCGCCGCCACCACCCGCGCCTGCCAGATCCAGGGCGTCTGGGTCGCCCCCGAACACCGCGGCCGGGGCCTGTCCGAGACCGGCATGGCGGCGGTCCTGCGCTACGCGCTGCACGACGTCGCCCCGGTCGTCAGCCTCTACGTCAACGACTACAACACGGCCGCCCGCGCCGCCTACCGCCGCGTGGGCTTCCGGGAAGTCGGCGCGTTCATGAGCGTGCTCTTCTAGCCGTTCCCCCGAGGCCGCGCCCGTACGGTGATCCGGCCCGATCCCGCCCTCCGTACGCGGCGGGAAGACCCGCCGCCCAGGTAGCCTCCCCGCATGGATGACATCGTGGTCGGGCCGCTCGACCTCGCGGCGCGCGTGGACGAGGCGCTGGCCGTGCAGGCAGTGGCCTTCGGGCTCACCCCGGAAGAGGTGGGCGTACGGCGCCACATCGTGCTCCGCCACCTCGGCTGTCCCGGCGCACGGGCCTTCGGGGCGACGACGGGGGACGGACGGCTCGCCGGCTTCGTCTACGGCATGCCGAACGACCGCACCCAGTGGTGGTCCGGCGTCGTCGAACCGTATCTGCGCGCCACCGGCACCGAGGCCTGGCTCGACGACTCCTTCGTCATCACCGAGCTGCACGTCCACCCCGACCATCAGAAGCGGGGCATCGGCCGGGCCCTCATCACCGCCATCACCGCGACCGCGGCCGAACCGCGCAGCATCCTCTCGGCCATCGACGTCGAGAGCCCGGCCCGCGCCCTCTACCGGAGCCTCGGCTACCGCGACCTCGCCCGCCAGGTGCTCTTCCCCAGCGCGGCGAGCCCCTACGCGGTCATGGGCGCGCCCCTGCCGCTGCTGCGCTGACCACCGCGAAAACCCGTTTCCCCGCCGTCGGTTCCCGCCGCTAACCTCCTGTCACCTCGCACCGAACCCGCAGGAGACCACGATGGCCCACGTCCAGCGCATGTCCACGGCGATGCTGAAGACGCTGCGCGACGACCCGGCCGACGCGGAGACCGCCAGCCACAGGCTGCTGGTCCGCGCCGGCTACGTCCGCCGCTCGACCGCGGGCGTATGGACCTGGCTGCCGCTCGGCAAGAAGGTGCTCGACAACGTCTCCCGCGTCGTGCGGGAGGAGATGGACGCCATCGGCGCCCAGGAGGTGCTGCTGCCCGCGCTGCTGCCCAAGGAGCCCTACGAGGCGAGCGGCCGCTGGGAGGAGTACGGCGACCTCCTCTTCCGCCTGAAGGACCGCAAGGGCGCGGAGTACCTGCTCGGGCCCACCCACGAGGAGATCTTCACGCTCACGGTGAAGGACCAGTGCGCGTCCTACAAGGACCTGCCCGTGACGCTGTATCAGATCCAGACCAAGTACCGGGACGAGGCGCGGCCCCGCTCCGGGGTGCTGCGCGGGCGCGAGTTCCAGATGAAGGACTCCTACTCCTTCGACACCACCGACGAGGGCCTCGCCGAGTCCTACCGGCTGCACCGCGCGGCGTATGTGCGGATCTTCGAGCGGCTCGGCCTCGACTATCGCATTGTCTCCGCCGTCTCCGGCGCGATGGGCGGCTCCGCGTCCGAGGAGTTCCTGGCCCCCGCGGCCGCGGGCGAGGACACCTTCGCCGACTGCCCCGCCTGCGACTACGCCGCCAACACCGAGGCCGTGACCGTCTCCGTGCCGCCCGCCGACGGCACGGCGCACGGGCCCCTGGAGGAGCTCGACACCCCCGCCACCCCCACCATCGAGACGCTCGCCGCCCGCCTCGGCGTCCCCGCCTCCGCGACCCTCAAGAACCTCCTCGTCAAGGTCGACGGCGAGATCACGGCCGTCGGCGTGCCCGGCGACCGCGAGGTCGACCTCGGCAAGCTGGGCGAGCATCTGGCGCCCGCCGTCGTGGAGTTGGTGACCGCGGACGACTTCACCGGCCGGCCCGAGCTCGTACGGGGCTACGTCGGCCCGCAGGGCCTGGCCGTGCGCTACATCGCCGACCCCCGCGTGGCACCCGGCACGGCGTGGATCACCGGTGCCAACAAGGCGGACACCCACGCCCGGAACGTGGTGTGCGGCCGGGACTTCGAGGTCGACCAGTACCTCGACGTCGTCGTGGTCGAGCCCGGCGACCCCTGCCCCCGGTGCGGGGCCGGACTGGAGATCGGCCGGGCGATCGAGATCGGCCACATCTTCCAGCTCGGCCGGAAGTACGCCGACGTGTTCGGCCTCGACGTCCTCGGCCCGCAGGGCAAGCCGGTCCGGGTCACCATGGGCTCGTACGGCATCGGCGTCTCCCGCGCGGTGGCCGCGCTCGCCGAACAGACCCACGACGAGGCGGGCCTCTGCTGGCCCCGCGAGGTCGCCCCCGCGGACGTCCACATCGTCGCCGCGGGCAAGGCCCTCCAGACCGAACTCGCCCTGGAACTCGCCGACAAGCTGGGCGCCTCCGGTGTGCGCGTCCTCGTCGACGACCGGGCCGGGGTCTCCCCGGGCGTGAAGTTCACCGACGCCGAGCTGATCGGCGTGCCGACGATCCTGGTGGTCGGCCGGGGCGCCGCGGCCGGCATCGTCGAACTCAAGGACCGCCGCACGGGGGAGCGGACGGAACTGCCGGTGCCGGAGGCGCTGACGCGCGTGCGGGCGATGGTCTGACGGTCGGGACCCGCAGATTCAAGGCCACGGTCCGTGAAATCCAGCCCGTCCGGCGTTTGAGGACCGGGGAGGGGAAGAGATGCCCTACAGCAACCCGGCGAATTCCAGCAGGAGTTCACCCCGCGCCTGATGCCCGGCGGCCACCGCCGCGGCGCCTTCCGTAACAGCGCGGAACACCGTCCACCCCCGCACCCGCTCCGGCCCGACATCGAGAGAATCCGAAAGCTTCGACACCCGCCGCCGCGCAGCGGCCCCGGCCCCCGGCGCGGCCAGCAACGTGTCGGCCCGGTCCCGCACCAGCCACGCCAAGTCGTACGCCCGCTCGCCGACCAGCGGCCGTGGACCCACGGCCAGCCACGGCGAACGGTCACCGGCCAGCACGGTGCCCTGGTGGAACTCCCCGTGCAGCAGCACGGACTCCGCTTCCACGTCGGCCGCCAGGCCGTCCCGCAGTTCCAGCGCCTCGTCCAGGACGGCCCGCGCGTCCGCCGCCCACGGCTGTTCCCGGTGGCCGCGCAGGGTCTCCGCGAGGGCCGCCGTGCGGGCGGTCACGCTCGTGAACGGGTGGGTGTCGCCGGCTGGCACCCACAGCCGCTGGAGCACCGCCGCCGCCTCCAGCTGGGCCTTCGGCTCCGGCAGCGAACGCAGGCTGATGTCGCCGCGCAGCCGTTCCAGGAGCAGCGCCCCGCCCTCCGGGTCCACCCGGAGCACCCGGACCGCGCACCGGCCGTCCCACTTCTCCAGCGCCGCGTGCTCCAGCGCGGCCGTGCCGTCGGGCGGACAGAGTTTGAGGGCGGCGGGCGTGCCGTCGGACTGCCGGACGAGGAGGACCATGCTGGTCCGCCCGCCCGGTGCCTGTACCCGTTCGAGTGTCAACTCCCAGCGGCGCAGGTACTCCTGAGCGGTGGCCGGCAGCGCCGCCAGCCACTGGCGTGCCACCCCGTCCGCGGGCTCGGAGCTCAGGGTCCGCACCAGCCGCTCCGGCGGTTCGAGGCGGTTGTTCGCGTTGCTCATCCCTGCGCTGTCCTTTTCGTTCTTGCTGGTCAGGAGGTTACGCCGGACTGCTGGGAGAGCCGGCGGACCCACTGGGAGCGGCCCGCTCGGCGAGCCCTGGGAAGGCTACGCTGCCGCTCCGCCAGCGCACCGCCCGCACCGCCGCCTCCCGCAGCGCTGCGGCCGCGTCCCGGCGGAGGGCGCCCGTGGCGGCCCGTACGAGATCGGCGTAGACGCCCGCGACCCGGTCCTCCAGCTCCGCCCCCAGCCGCACCGCCGCCGGCGCGTCGGACACCGGGAACGGCAGGGCGTACGCCGCGGCCGCCGCCTCCGGCGTACCGCCCAGGTCCCGGACGGCGCGGCTCATCGCGTCGCGCCGCCCCCGGTGCGCGTCGTACGCCTCCCGCGCCTGCGCGGCGTGCGCCTCGTCGACGTGCGCCCCGACCACTCCGTACCCGTACACGGCGGCGTGCTCGGCGGCGAGGGCCGCCTGCGCCGCGTCCAGGGTCCGGGTCCGCGCCGTCGCGGTGGGTGACTGCGTCATGAGCTGCCTCCGAGCAGGAAGACGTGGCCCGCGCCCGCCGCGGCGACGGACGCGAGGAGCCGGGCGAGCTCGGGCGGCGCGCCGACGAGGGCGGTCGTCCGGCTGTCCATGACGCGGCGCTCCGCCTCGGCGAGGGCGGCCAGGGCCTCCTTCTCGTCCCCGGGCACGCCCGGTGCGGAGGCAGAAGCAGAAGCGGAAGGGGAAACGGAAGAGGAAGCAGAGGGTGATGCCCCGTCCGCGCCGAACGCCTCGGCGTGCCGGGCGACTTCGGCCCGTAGCGGCCCGAGCCGCTCCGCGAGTCCGCCGTGCGCGGCGATCGTCGCGTCGTAGCGCCCCAGCAGTGTCACCGAGTCCCGCCCCGCGTCGGTGCGCAGCCGGTTCGCGGTGGACGTCCGCTCGTCGGATCCCCCGGCGCCGGTGGAGCACCCGGTCAGCAGCGCCGCGGCGGCACCGCCCAGCAGGGCCGCACCGCCCGTCAGTACCCCGCGTCTGCGCGGGCCGGCAGCGTCCCGCGTCGTCGTCGTGCGCGCCACGAGCCCCTACTTTCCGTATTTCCGCCAGGTACCGTCATGATCACCGCACGTGAGCGTACCGGCGCGCGGGCACGAGGCCGGGGAGCAGGGACCGAATCGTCAGTCGGCTGCCGGAACAGATAGGCTTTGACCTGACACGCGACTTTCCCACAACAGCACACGCGGCCGAGGAGTCACCCGGATGAGCACCACCCAGAGCGAGCGGCTGCGCGAGCTGCTGGCCCCTCTCGTCAGCGCGCGGGAGCTGGATCTGGAAGAGGTCGAGGTGACCACCGCCGGCAAGCGCCGCGTGCTGCGCATCGTGGTGGACTCCGACGCGGGCGTCGAGCTGGACGAGTGTGCCGACGTCAGCCGCGCGGTCTCCGAGAAGCTCGACGAGACGGACGCCATGGGTGGCGCTCCGTACGTCCTGGAGGTCACCTCGCCCGGCGCCGACCGTCCCCTGACCGAGCACCGCCACTATGTGCGGGCCACCGGCCGCCTGATGAAGGCGCAGCTGACCGAGGGCGGCGAGCTCGTCGCCCGGATCGTCGCGGTGGACGACGAGGGGCTGGACCTGGAGGTCCCGGGCGTGAAGGGCCGCAAGCCCACCGCCCGACGGCTCGCGTTCGGCGAGATCGCCAAGGCGCGCGTGGAGATCGAGTTCAACCGCAAGGCCGCGGACAAGGCCGAAGAAACCGACGACATTCAAGAGGAGGCGTAGCCGTGGACATCGACATGAGTGCCCTGCGGGGTCTGGTGCGAGAGAAGGAGATCTCCTTCGACCTGCTGGTCGAGGCGATCGAGTCGGCCCTCCTCATCGCCTATCACCGCACCGAGGGAAGCCGCCGCCGGGCCCGCGTCGAGCTGGACCGGTCCTCCGGCCATGTGACGGTCTGGGCCAAGGAGGACCCGCAGGACCTGGAGGAGGGCGAGGAGCCCCGCGAGTTCGACGACACCCCGTCCGGTTTCGGCCGGATCGCCGCGACCACCGCCAAGCAGGTCATCCTCCAGCGTCTGCGCGACGCCGAGGACGAGATCACTTTCGGTGAGTTCGCGGGCCGCGAGGGCGACGTCGTCGCGGGCATCGTCCAGCAGGGCAAGGACCCGAAGAACGTCCTGGTCGACATCGGCAAGCTGGAGGCCATCCTGCCGGTGCAGGAGCAGGTCCCCGGCGAGGAGTACAAGCACGGCACCCGCCTGCGGACGTACGTCGTCCGGGTGGCGAAGGGCGTCCGCGGCCCGTCCGTGACCCTCTCGCGCACCCACCCCAACCTGGTGAAGAAGCTCTTCGCCATGGAGGTGCCGGAGATCGCCGACGGTTCGGTGGAGATCGCGGCCATCGCCCGCGAGGCCGGTCACCGCACCAAGATCGCGGTGCGTTCGACGCGCTCCGGGCTGAACGCCAAGGGCGCCTGCATCGGCCCGATGGGCGGCCGCGTCCGCGCGGTCATGGCCGAGCTGCACGGCGAGAAGATCGACATCGTCGACTGGTCGGACGACCCGGCGGAGCTGGTGGCGCACGCGCTGTCCCCCGCACGGGTGAGCAAGGTCGAGGTCGTGGACCTCGGCGCGCGCTCCGCCCGGGTGACGGTGCCGGACTACCAGCTGTCCCTGGCCATCGGCAAGGAGGGCCAGAACGCCCGCCTCGCAGCCCGCCTCACCGGCTGGCGCATCGACATCCGCCCGGACACCGAGCAGTCCGACCAGGGCTGATCGCGGGACCGGCGCGCGCACCGCGCCGGTCCGCCGGGTCTGCGGGGCCCGCTCCGGGCGGGCTCCGCGACAGGCCGCACAGGGTGGCCGAAACGAATACGTGCCCGATCTCCGCCCCCCAGGGGTGAGGTCGGCGCGGGGAGGTAGACTTAACCAGTGTCTGGCCGGACGCATGCCCGCGCATGCCCTGAGCGAACCTGTGTGGGATGCCGGGAGCGAGCGGCCAAGGGCGATCTGCTGCGGATCGTGATGATCGAGGGCGCCTGCGCCCCCGACCCTCGCGGTACGCTGCCCGGCCGGGGTGCTTCCGTGCACCCCACACTGGTCTGTTTCGACCTGGCGGTCCGCCGTAGGGCGTTCCCCCGGGCCTTCAGGGCCCAGGGTGCGCTCGACACGGCGGCCTTGCGCCAATACATCGAACGGATCGAGCGGTAAGAGTTCGACCCCGCGCTTTCGCGGGGATGTCCCAGGCACGGGCGACCGTGCAGTCAGGTACCTCGCGAGTTGGAAGTAGGTCGAGATTGCGATGAGCACTCGATGAGTACGCGATGAGTACGCCCATGAAGTAGCGACGGTCCGGTGGACACCCCGGACCTAGAAGGAGCGAAGTGGCTAAGGTCCGGGTATACGAACTCGCCAAGGAGTTCGGAGTGGAGAGCAAGGTCGTCATGGCCAAGCTCCAAGAACTTGGTGAATTCGTCCGTTCGGCGTCCTCGACGATCGAGGCGCCGGTTGTCCGCAAGTTGACTGACGCACTGCAGGGCCCCGGCGGCAACGCCAAGCCCGGTGCGAAGCCCGCGGCGCCGCGCAAGGCTGCGCCCGCGAAGCCGGGTGCCCCCACTCCGGGCCCCCGTCCCGCCGCACCGGCCCCCAAGCCGGCGGCAGAGACCCCCGCCCCCAAGCCCGCGGGCGCCGCGCCGACCCCCGGTCCGCGCCCCGGCCCGAAGCCCGCTCCGGCGGCTCCGGCCAAGCCCGCCCCGGTCACCCCGGTCCCGGCCGCGGAGTTCTCCGCCCCGGCTCCGGCCCCGGCTCAGCAGGCCCCCTCCGGCCCGCGTCCCGGTGCCACCCCCGGCCCGCGTCCGGCCCGTCCGGCTCCGGCCGGCGGCCAGCGTGACGGCGGCCGTCCCGAGCGCGCCCCGCGCCCCGGCGGCCAGGGTCAGGCCCCGCGCCCCGGTGGCGCACGTCCGGCCGGTCCCCGTCCGGGCAACAACCCCTTCACGTCCGGTGGTTCCACCGGCATGGCCCGTCCGCAGGCCCCCCGTCCCGGTGGCGCCCCGCGTCCCGGCGGCGAGCGTCCCGGCCAGGGTGCCCCGCGTCCGCAGGGCGGCCCCGGCGGCGCTCCGCGTCCGCAGGGTCAGGGTGCCCGTCCGACTCCGGGCGGCATGCCCCGTCCGCAGGCTCCGGGTGGCGCTCCGCGTCCCGGCGGTGCCCCGGCGGGCAACCGTCCGAACCCCGGCATGATGCCGCAGCGTCCCGCTGCCGGCCCGCGTCCGGGCCCCGGTGGCGGCGGTCGCGGCCCCGGTGCCGGCGCAGGCCGTCCCGGTGGCGGTGCCGGTCGTCCGGGTGGCGGCGGCTTCGCCGGCCGTCCGGCCGGTCCCGGTGGCGGCGGTCGTCCGGGTGGCGGCGGCGGTTTCGCCGGTCGTCCCGGTGGCGGTGGCCCCGGTGGCGGCGGTGGCTTCGGCGGCGGTCGTCCCGGTTTCGGTGGCCGTCCCGGTGGCCCGGGTGCCCGTGGTGGCACGCAGGGTGCCTTCGGCCGTCCCGGCGGTCCGGCCCGTCGTGGCCGCAAGTCGAAGCGGCAGCGGCGCCAGGAGTACGAGGCCATGCAGGCCCCGTCCGTCGGCGGCGTGATGCTGCCGCGCGGCGGCGGCGAGACGATCCGTCTCTCCCGTGGTGCCTCCCTCACCGACTTCGCGGAGAAGATCGGCGCCAACCCGGCGTCGCTCGTCGCCGTGATGATGAACCTCGGCGAGATGGTCACCGCGACCCAGTCGGTGTCCGACGAGACGCTGACGCTCCTCGGCGACGAGATGAACTACCAGGTTCAGATCGTCAGCCCCGAGGAGGAGGACCGCGAGCTGCTCGAGTCGTTCTCCATCGAGTTCGGTGAGGACGAGGGCGGCGAGGAGATGCTCGTCGCGCGTCCGCCGGTCGTGACCGTCATGGGTCACGTCGACCACGGTAAGACCCGACTGCTGGACGCGATCCGCAAGACGAACGTCGTCGCGGGCGAGGCCGGTGGCATCACGCAGCACATCGGTGCGTACCAGGTCTCCACCGAGGTCAACGGTGAAGAGCGCGCGATCACCTTCATCGACACCCCGGGTCACGAGGCGTTCACCGCCATGCGTGCCCGTGGTGCGAAGTCGACCGACATCGCGATCCTCGTGGTGGCGGCCAACGACGGTGTCATGCCGCAGACGATCGAGGCGCTGAACCACGCCAAGGCGGCCGACGTGCCGATCGTGGTCGCGGTCAACAAGATCGACGTCGAGGGTGCCGACCCGGTCAAGGTGCGCGGTCAGCTCACCGAGTTCGGTCTGGTGGCCGAGGAGTACGGCGGCGACACCATGTT
Source organism: Streptomyces sp. NPDC002537 (assembly GCF_053594975.1). NCBI lineage: Bacteria > Bacillati > Actinomycetota > Actinomycetes > Kitasatosporales > Streptomycetaceae > Streptomyces > Streptomyces sp. NPDC002537. Next base: position 45,760 of record NZ_JBSFWT010000025.1, on the reverse strand, counting down.
CGTCGACATCTCCGCCAAGCAGGGCCTGCACATCGACAGCCTGCTGGAGGCCGTGGTCCTCACCGCGGACGCCTCGCTCGACCTGCGCGCCAACGCGGAGCAGGACGCGCAGGGTATTGCGATCGAGGCCCACCTCGACCGCGGTCGCGGCGCCGTCGCCACCGTGCTCGTCCAGCGCGGTACCCTCCGCGTCGGTGACACGATGGTCGCCGGTGACGCCTACGGCCGTGTCCGCGCGATGCTCGACGACAAGGGCCAGAACGTCGAGGAAGCGGGTCCGTCGACCCCCGTCCTCGTCCTGGGTCTGACCAACGTCCCGGGCGCCGGCGACAACTTCCTCGTCGTCGACGAGGACCGCACGGCACGCCAGATCGCCGAGAAGCGCGCTGCGCGCGAGCGCAACGCCGCCTTCGCCAAGCGCACCCGCCGGGTGTCCCTCGAGGACCTCGACAAGGTGCTCAAGGCCGGTCTGGTGCAGGACCTCAACATCATCATCAAGGGCGACGCGTCCGGTTCGGTGGAGGCTCTCGAGTCCTCGCTGCTCCAGCTCGACGTCGGCGAAGAGGTCGAGATCCGGATCCTGCACCGCGGTGTGGGTGCGGTCACCGAGTCCGACATCAACCTGGCGACCGGCTCCGACGCCATCGTCATCGGCTTCAACGTCCGCGCCGAGGGCCGTGCCACGCAGATGGCCGAGCGCGAGGGCGTCGACGTCCGCTACTACTCGGTCATCTACCAGGCGATCGAGGAGATCGAGGCGGCCCTCAAGGGCATGCTGAAGCCGGAGTACGAAGAGGTCGAGCTCGGTACGGCGGAGATCCGCGAGATCTTCCGCTCGTCCAAGCTGGGCAACATCGCGGGTGTCCTCATCCGTTCCGGCGAGGTCAAGCGCAACACCAAGGCGCGCCTCATCCGCGACGGCAAGGTCATCGCGGAGGAGCTCAACATCGTCGGCCTGCGTCGTTTCAAGGACGACGTCACCGAGATCCGCGAAGGCTTCGAGGGCGGTATCAACCTCGGAAACTTCAACGACATCAAGATCGACGACGTCATCGCGACGTACGAGATGCGCGAGAAGCCGCGAGGCTGATCGCACAGCTCGAACCGGGGCCGGTCGGCGGGAAGAAATTTCCGTCGATCGGCCCCGGCCGTTGCATGTACGGTTCCAGTAGCCCGTACACCAGGTGCGGGATACACCTCACGCCTCCCGGGTGGGCCTCACCCGTCATGCATGTATGTAGGGACGCTGTCCTTCGACCTTCTCCTCGGCGACGTACGGTCGCTGAAGGAGAAGCGCTCCGTCGTCCGTCCGATCGTCGCCGAGCTGCACCGCAAGTACGCGGTGAGCGTGGCGGAGGTCGGCGATCAGGACCTCTACCGGCGGGCCGAGATCGGCCTGGCGGCGGTCTCCGGGGACGCGGGGCACCTCACCGACCTACTGGACCGCTGCGAGCGCTGGGTCGCCGCACGTCCCGAGGTGGAGCTGCTCTCGGTACGGCGGCGGTTCCACGGCGACGACGACTGAACGCGACGGCGATCGCGTCGGCGGCGCGCCACAAGCACAATGGACAAGAAGAAGGAGAAGGACCAGTGGCCGACAACGCGCGGGCGAAGAGGCTGGCGGACCTCATCCGCGAGGTCATCGCCCAGAAACTGCAGCGTGGCATCAAGGACCCGCGGCTCGGCACCCACGTGACCATCACGGACACCCGGGTCACCGGCGACCTCCGGGAGGCCACGGTCTTCTACACGGTCTACGGCGGCGACGAGGAGCGCGCGAGCGCGGCGGCCGGGCTGGAGAGCGCCAAGGGCATCCTGCGCTCCGAGGTCGGGCGCGCGGCGGGCATCAAGTTCACGCCCACCCTGACGTTCGTGGCCGACGCCCTCCCGGAGAACGCCCGGACCATCGAGGACCTCCTCGACCGGGCCCGTGCCTCCGACGAGCAGGTCCGCGAGGCCTCCTCGGGCGCCACCTACGCCGGTGAAGCCGACCCGTACCGCAAGCCGGGCGAGGACGAGGGCGCAGCGTCCGAATGAAGCAGAAGGCACCAGCTCCGCCGGACGGCCTGATCGTCGTCGACAAGCCGGCCGGTTTCACCTCGCACGACGTGGTCGCCAAGATGCGCGGCATCGCGCGGACGCGGCGCGTCGGCCATGCGGGGACGCTCGACCCGATGGCGACCGGTGTGCTCGTCCTCGGCATCGAGCGGGCGACCAAGCTGCTCGGCCACCTCGCGCTGACCGAGAAGGAGTACGTCGCGACGATCCGCCTCGGGCAGGACACCGTGACGGACGACGCGGAGGGCGAGATCACGTCCTCCGCCGACGCCTCGGGGGTCACCCGTGAGGCGATCGACGCGGGCGTCGCCAAGCTGACGGGCGCCATCATGCAGGTCCCGTCGAAGGTCAGCGCGATCAAGATCGACGGCAAGCGGTCGTACAAGCGGGCGCGCGAGGGCGAGGACTTCGAGATCCCGGCCCGGCCGGTGACGGTCTCCTCGTTCGCCGTGCACGCCGTGCACCCGGCGGAGGCGGCGGACGGCACCCCGGTGCAGGACCTGCTGGTCTCCGTGGTGTGCTCGTCCGGCACCTATGTCCGTGCCCTCGCCCGCGACCTGGGCGCGGACACGGGCGTAGGCGGCCATCTGACGGCGCTGCGGCGCACCCGGGTCGGCCCGTACGGCCTGGGCGAGGCCCGCACGCTGGACCAGCTCCAGGAGGAGCTGACCATCATGCCGGTCGCGGAGGCGGCCGAGGCGGCCTTCCAGCGCTGGGACGTCAACGAGGAGCAGGCCCGCCTGCTCGCCAACGGCGTACGGCTGCGGATGCCGCTGTTCGACACCACCGGCCCGGTCGCGGTCTTCGGGCCGGACGGCCGCTTCCTCGTCCTGGTGGAGAACCAGGGCGGGCGGGCGAAGAGCCTGGCCGTCTTCGGCTGAGGCCGGCGGGCTCCCGGAGCGGAGCCCGGACGCACGCACAACGTGGGGCGGGGCGCGTATGACACGCCCCCCGCCCCACGATTCCCCTCCCTCGGCTGTCATATCCACCCCACGCCGAGGATTCACCCCATTGGGCAGGCGCTCGGAGTGAACCGAGGGGGTGGAAGGGGGCGCGTTCCTGGTGCTGTCTGTCCCGCCGATCATCCGCTCCCTACCGTCGACGTAAGTGCACGGCGGGGAGGTTCGACGGATGAACGGTCGGCGGACCGATGCGGACGAGTACCTGGTGCGCATCAGAGACCTCGCCGGGCGGCCGCGCGGCACGGGGTTCCTCGCGGACGACCGCGGCACGATGATCACCAGTCACGAGGCGGTCGACGGGCTCGCCCGCCTCGTGCTGCTGGCGCCCGGCGACCGCACCTGTCTGGTCGGCGCCGACGCCGTGACGCCGCTGCCCGGCTCCGATCTCGCGCTCGTGCGGACCGAGGGCCTCGGGGTGCAGCCGCTGCCCGTCGCCGCGGCCGAGTGGCTCGAGGACGGCGCGGAGGTGCGGCTGCGGGCCGGTCGCTGGCAGACCGCGCAGATCATCGGCGAGGCCCTCGTCACCTACACCGCCACCGACCGCTTCCACCTGCTCGACGCGGCGGTCGAGCTGTCCCTCGGGGAGCGCGACGGCCTGCGGCTCGGCGAGGAGGCCACGGGCGGGCCCGTCCTCGACGCCCGCACGGGAACCGTGACCGCCGTCCTCGGTACCGCGCTGCATGCGGAGCGCCGGACCGGCGGCTTCGCGATCCCGCTCCGGGCGGCCGCCGGCGTCTCCCCGAACGGTCCCCTGGCCGCCCTCCTGGAGCGCAATTCGGCCACCATCCCCGCGTTCGGCCCCGACCTCAACCTCGCGGGCGCGCTCCAGCTCACCGCGACCTCGCTGGGCACGGTCGCCACCTCCCGGGCCTGGCGCGACCCCGTGCCGCGGCCCGAGATCGCCAGGGAATTCGAGCGCTTCCTGGAGGACCCCCGCCGCCCGGCCGACAGCGCGCGGGCCGCCCCCGACACGGACGGCTGGGCCGGGCCCACGGGCGAGCGCTGCGGCCGGGCGCCCTACGCCCCCGGGGAGCCGCCCGACGGCCTGGCGGCGCCGGACCCCGACGGCACGGAGGGCGCCGCGGACCCGGAGACGGATCCGGACCTGGGCGATCCGCCGCCCTGCCCGCCCCTCGTCCTCGGGCTCGTGGGCGGCCCCGGCACCGGCCGCACCACCGAGCTCGGCGCGCTCGCCTCCCGCCGCGCGCGCGGCTCGGAGCCCGCGCCGACGATCTGGCTCCGGGGCGCCGACCTGCGCGACGGCGACGAGAGCGTGCGGGACGCCGTCGCCCGCGCCCTGGAGTCCGCCGGGCGGATCGTCACCGCCTCGGCGGGCGCGGCGGGCACGGTCGGCGATCCGGCCGACGCCACCCCGGAGGCCGTCGCCGCCCTGGCACACCGCGTGGGCCGTCCGCTGCTCGTCGTCCTCGACGGCCCCGAGGAGATCCCCCCGGTCCTCGCCCACGGGCTGCCCGCCTGGACGGCCGCGACCGCGGAGTGGCTGGAGGAGACGTCGGCCCGGCTCGTCGTCGCCTGCAGGCCGGAGCACTGGGAGACGGCGGGCGCCCTCTTCCCGTCCGCCACGCTCCATGTGTCGGAGGCCTCGCCCGCCCCCCGGGGCCTGCCGCCCTGCGTCCGCCTCGCCGACCTCGCCCCCCGCCAGGCCGCGGAGGCCCGCGCCGTCTACGGCGTGCCCGAGTACGCGATCCACCCGGCGGACGCCGCCCACCCGCTCGCCCTCCGGCTGCTCGCCGAGGTCCGCGCCGCCCTCCCGGACCGCGCGGCACGGCCCGGTGAGACCGGACCGGACGAGGGGGCCCGGCCGCCCGACCGCTGGGACATCTTCTCCGGCTACCTCGACCTGACCTGTCTGCGGATCGCCGTGCGCCTGTCCGCCGACCGGAGACCACCGCTGCGCGGCACCACGGTGCGGCGGCTCGCGGCGCGGGTGGCGGGTCAGGTGCACGAGGCGGCCCGCCGCTGCCTCGGGCCCGGCCAGGGCGAGCTCGAGCGCGAGGCATTCGAGGAGCTGTTCCCCTGGCGCAACGGCTGGGCCTCCGCCGTCCTCACGGAGGGCCTCCTCGTACCGGCGGGCAGCGGCTACCGCTTCGCGCACGAGGAGTTCGCCGACTGGCTGCAGGGCGCCCACCTGGACCTCGACGCCGCGCTCCACGCCCTGGTCCACCGCTGGTACGAGCCCGAGGGCCCGGCCGTGGAGGCCGACGAGCGGCTCCCGTCCCGGCCCGGCGCGGGACCGGCCCCCGAGGGCCATGTGCCGCCGCCCCCCGGCTCCCGGCGGCCACCGCGGGGAGCCGGCCGCCGCCGCACCCGGCGCGGCGGCACGGCGGAACGGGACAAGCCCAGGCCCCTGCCCGTGCCCCGGCACCGCATCGGCCCCGTGCTCCAGTCCCTGCTGCTCCTCGCCCGCCGCTCCGGCCCCACGGCGCTCGCCGACCGCCTCAGCACCCTGGTGCACGCGGTGGAGGCCCTCTCCCCGGCCGGGCGCGCCGCCCTCGGACAGCCCGCGGCCGTCGCCGACGGCCGGGTGCCCACCCTGCCCGACCCCGCCTGGTGGGCCGCGCACCTGCTCGGCGAGACGCTGCTCCGCGTCCCCGACGCCGCCCCCTACCTGGGCACGCTGCGGCTGCTCGCCGAGCGGATCACCGACCGCGCCGTCGAGCTCGGCGGCTTCGACGCCGACGCCGGCCGGGCCCTGGGCGGCCTCGCCGAGTTCGGCCCCTGGTTCTGGCTCCGGCTGCCCCTCGGCCTCGCCGACCGGCTCGACCTGCTGCGCCTGCTGCTGCCCGCCGACGGCCCGCCGCCGGGCGCCACCCAGGCGCCCGCACAGGCGCACATCCAGCCGCACTCGGGCGCGCAGGCGCCCCCGGCCGACCGCTTCCTGCCCGCCGTGGCCACCGTCCTCGCCGAGGACCCGTGCGCCGCCCAGCCCCTCATCTGCCGCTGGTTCACCGACGAGCGCCCCTTGCAGGCCGCGCCCTACCCCGGCAGCGCCCGGCTGACCGTCTCCACCGCCGCTCAGGTCCTCCTCCACACCCACCGCCACCGCGCCGTCGACGACCTCGCCGAGGCCCTCGTGGACGCCGGGCACCCCCGCGCCGACGAACTCCTCACCGCCCTCGCCGAGGACGAGCCCTCCGCGCTCTGCCGCGCCGTGGACCGCTGGGCACACGACGACCGCCTCGAACGCCATGTGGCCGCGGCCTCGTACGCCCTCAAGACCGCGCCGCACGTCACCATCGGCGCCGACCGCGAACTGCTGCGCTACTCCGCGCTCGCCCTGCTCGCCCGCCCCGCCGAGGGCGCCCTGCACGGCACCGCGCTCGCCCTGCTCGTCCGCGACCCGGAGACCCGCGCCAAATACCTCCCGCAGGCCGTCGTCCGCTTCGCCGCCGGGGATCCGCACCTGCCCGCCGAGGCCCTCGCGGCCGCCCTCACCACCCACCCCGAGCCCGTGTTCGCCATCTTCCGGGCCCGGCTGTACGAACCGGGCGACGGCCCCGGGCAGGTGCTGCGCGCCCTCGCCGGGGTCAGCAGGCCCACGCTCGCCCGCCGGGCCGCCGCCCTCGTCCAGGAGCACATCGAGCACCGCCCCGAGGGCGCCGGGCACGCCGCGGCCTTCGTCGACCGGCGGCTGGAGGACGGCCCCGCCGCCCGGTCGGTCCTGTTCCCGCTCGTCGTGCAACTGCTGAGCAGCCGCTCCGCCCAGGTCCGCCGCGCCCTCGCGCCCGTCCTGGCCGCCCCCGGCACCTCCCTGTCGCGGCCCCTGCGCCAGGAGTTGCTGGAAGTGCTGCTGGAGCGCGAGCAGTACGGGCCGTACGAGCGCGACATCACCGTCCTCGACGCCCTGTTGCGCGCCGTGGCCGCGGGCGCGGGCGAGCGCACCGAGGCCCGCACCCGCGATCTGGTGCACCGCACCGGGCTGCTGATGGCGCGCTCCGCGGAAGGGGCGGCCTGCTTCGACCGGCGGCTGGTGCAGCTGGCCCGGGAGATCCCGGTGTTCGGCGGGCAGGTGCGCCGCTGGCTGCGGTCCGCGCCCGCACAGTGGGCCGTGGTGGTGGGCCCGCGGGCCCGGATCAAGCTCACGGCAGGGGTGGACGAGGCCGATCTGACCGTCGGTGGACCGGCCGATGCGGACCGTCGAGAACCGGCATGGCACTCTTAGTCCTGCGTATATCGACAGACAACAGTTCGGGTTCGGGCGAGGAGCGGGCACAGTGCAGCGCTGGCGTGGCTTGGAGGACATCCCCCAGGACTGGGGGCGCAGCGTCGTCACCATCGGCTCGTACGACGGGGTGCACCGCGGGCACCAATTGATCATCGGGCGTGCGGTGGAGCGGGCGCGCGCGCTCGGTGTGCCCGCGGTGGTGGTGACCTTCGACCCGCATCCGAGCGAGGTCGTGCGGCCGGGCAGTCACCCGCCGCTGCTGGCCCCGCACCACCGGCGCGCGGAGCTGATGGCGGAGCTCGGCGTGGACGCGGTGCTGGTCCTGCCGTTCACGGCGGAGTTCTCCAAGCTGGCGCCCGCGGACTTCGTGGTGAAGGTCCTGGTCGACAAGTTGCGCGCCAAGCTGGTCGTGGAGGGCCCCAACTTCCGCTTCGGGCACCGGGCCGCGGGCAATGTCGACCTCCTCAAGGAGCTCGGTGTCACCTACGACTACGACGTCGAGGTCATCGACCTCTATGTGACGGGCGAGGCGGGCGGCGGGCTGCCGTTCTCCTCCACCCTGACCCGGCGCCTGGTCGCCGAGGGCGACATGGCGGGCGCGATGGAGATCCTCGGCCGCCCGCACCGCGTCGAGGGCGTCGTCGTCCGCGGCGCGCAGCGTGGCCGCGAACTGGGCTACCCCACCGCGAACGTCGAGACCCTGCCGCACACCGCGATCCCGGCCGACGGGGTCTACGCGGGCTGGCTGACCGTCGGCGACGAGGCGATGCCCGCGGCCATCTCGGTCGGTACGAACGTGCAGTTCGACGCGACCGAGCGGACCGTCGAGGCGTACGCCATCGACCGCACCGACCTCGATCTGTACGGCCTGCACGTGGCCGTGGACTTCCTCGCCTATCTGCGCGGCATGGAGAAGTTCGAGTCCATCGAGGCGCTGCTGCACTGCATGGCGGGCGATGTGAAGCGGGCCCGCGACCTGGTGGCGGCGCACGAGGCGGCCCACGTCGGGGCGTGAACCTCAGGGCGTGAACCGCTGAAGGAATCGGGAAGGGCCCCGGGCGCTGTCGCCCAGGGCCCTTCCCTGTCGTCCGCTCAGGTCTGCTGCGGCGGGTACTGCTGGGGGTAGCCGTAACCGCCGCCGGGCTGGGGCTGACCGTACGGATAGGGCTGCTGCGGATAGGCCTGCGGCTGCGGCTGTCCACCCGTGTACGGGTCGTACGGCTGCGGCTGCGGCTGCGGCTGCGGCTGGTACGGACCGGGCGCCGGCTGCCCGGGAACGTACCCGCCCGGCACCGGCGGCGCCTGGTGCGCGGGCGGGTTCTCCCCGGTCCACAGCCCCCGCTGCTGCTGGGCCCGCGTGAAGTCCTCGGCCACCAGGGCGGACAGGTTGAAGTACGCCTCCCGCGTCTTGGGCCGCATCATCTCCAGGTCGACCTCGGCACCCGTCGCCAGGTGCTCGTCGAACGGGACGACCACCACACCGCGGCAGCGCGTCTCGAAGTGGGAGACGATGTCCTCCACCTTGATCATCTTGCCGGTCTCGCGAACGCCCGAGATCACGGTGACGCTGCGCGAGACGAGGTCGGCGTAGCCGTGCGCGTGCAGCCAGTCGAGCGTGGTGCTCGCGCTGCTCGCGCCGTCGACGGACGGCGTGGAGACGATGATCAACTGGTCGGCGAGGTCGAGGACCCCGCGCATCGCGCTGTAGAGCAGTCCGGTGCCCGAGTCGGTGAGGATGATCGGGTACTGCTTGCCCAGCAGGTCTATCGCCCGCCGGTAGTCCTCGTCGTTGAAGGTCGTGGAGACCGCCGGGTCCACGTCGTTGGCGATGATCTCCAGCCCGGACGGGGCCTGCGAGGTGTAGCGGCGGATGTCCATATAGCTGTGCAGGCCCGGGATCGCCTGCACGAGGTCACGGATCGTCGCGCCCGTCTCGCGGCGCACGCGGCGCCCGAGCGTACCGGCGTCGGGGTTGGCGTCGATCGCCAGGATCTTGTCCTGCCGCTCGCTGGCCAGCGTCGCCCCGAGCGCCGTCGTCGTGGTCGTCTTGCCGACGCCGCCCTTGAGGCTGATGACGGCGATCCGGTAGCACGACAGCACGGGCGTGCGGATCAGCTCCAGCCTGCGTTGCCGCTCCGCCTCCTCCTTCTTGCCGCCGAACTTGAACCGGCCGTTGCCGAGTTGCTTCTTCGGCTTCGGCTTGCTCCGCAGCAGCCGCTCCGAGGACAGCTCCATGGACGCCGTGAAACCGAGCGGCGCCCCGTGCACGGACCGCTGCCGCTGCTCGGGCGTCACGGTCGGCCACCCACCGGCCCGCGGGTCGACGGGCACCCCGCCCTGCGGGTTCGCATCCGCGAGGGGCGGCAGGGCACCGGCGCCCTGGCCGTCCTGCTGCGGGACGGCGGGGGCTTGCGCCTGAGCCTGCGGCATGGGGGCGTACGGGGACGGCGCGCCCTGCTCCGGGGCGCCGCCGGAGACGGGTGCCTCCGGCTGCGGCCGGTTGTCCTGCTGCGGGACGACGGGTGCCACGGGGGCCACGGGTGCAACTGGGGCCACGGGTGCCTGAGGCGGTGTCACCGGCGGTGTGTACGCGTGGTGCGGCGCGGGCGCCGGGGGCGTCACGGGCGCTGCCGGAGCGTAGGGCGACGGGGGAGCGTACGGGGTCGGGGCCGGAGTCTGGGGGGCGGGGTAGCCGTACCCGGCTTGCGGCGTGCCGGTCGGCGGACCGGGATACCCGTACCCGCCCTGCGGCGGCATCGCGGCGGCAGGCTGGAAGTCCGGCGGCAACGGCGGCAACGCCCCCTGCGGCAACGGCGGCGGAGCCCACTGCGCGTTCTCGCTCCGGGGAGCGGCGGACTCGTGCGCGCGCTGCGCGAGTTCGTCCTGGGGCGGGACGGGGGCGGCCGGTGCGCTGTCGCCGGTGGGCTCCTGCGTACGGTTCGCGATCTCGTCCTGGAGCGCGGCCGCGGAGAACCGCATCGTGCCCCGGTCGGCGGCGGGCTTCTCGTCCTGCGGGGCGGCGGGGGAGAACCGCATGGTCCTGTCGCTGCGCACGTCACCGCTGCCCGACGGCGCCTGCGCGCCGTCCGCGTCCGGGACGTCGACCGCCTCCGCACCGAACGGAAGCCGGTCGGCTTCGCCCCACGGTGCGTCGGCGTTGTCAGGGGCCGCGCCTGCGGCGTCAGTTGCCTTCGCGCCGAACGGGAGCCGGTCGGCTTCGCCCCACGGCGCGTCGGCCTGCGACGCGTCGGCACTGTCGGGGGCCGTGCCGCTTCCTTGCGGTGCGTCAGCCGCCTCCGCACCGAACGGGAGCCGGTCGATGCCGTCCCACGGTGCGTCGGTCCGCGGCGCGTCGGAGGTATGCGCGGCGGCGAGCCTGAAGTCCTCGCTCGGCGGGGCGCGATGGACGTCGGCCTCCGGCGCGTCAGCCGAAGCCGACCGTACGCTGTCGCCTTGCGGCGCGTCGGGTGTCGCTACCGCCTCGGCCGTCGCCTCGCCGAACGGAAGTCGGCCGGCGTCATCCCACGGTGCGCCGGCCGCCTGCCCGTTGCCGCTCGGGTCGCCGTCGGCGAGGGGCGCGTCAGGGGTACGCACGGCGGCGAGCCCGGGGTCCGCGCTCAGCGGGGCGAGCCCGGCGTCGGCTCGCGGCGCGTCAGCCGGACGTACGCCGTCGGTGCCGGTGCCGGTGTCGGAGCCGTTGCTGTACGGGGCCCGCTCGGCATCGTCGACCCGTGGACCCTCGGGGTTCCCGGAGCCCGCGCCGTCGGCCGCGGCCATGCCGAACGGGGGCCGCATGCCGTCGCCCTGCGGCGCGTCAGGCGTGTGTGCCGCCTCCGATGCCGTATCGGTACCGAACGGAGGCCGCGCGCCGTCCCCTTGCGGCACGCCAACCGGACGTACCGCCCCAAAATCCTCCTCCGCGGCGCCAGTCGCACCCGTTCCGAGCGGGAGTCGGTCATCGCCCCGTCGCGCCTCGGGCGCCGTACCCGTACCGGACGGGAACCGTCCCACGCCCTTGTCCTGCGGCGAGTCGCCCGGACGTACCGCCTCAAATCCCGCACCCGCGGCGGCAGCCGCCCCCGCACCGGACGGCAGACCAGGGGAAGCCAAAGGTTCACCCGAAGGCGGCGGCGGGGCCACCGGGCCCGCGTCACCCGGGGCGCCGAAGGCCCCGGGGCCCGCCGCGTCGGCGGCACCCGCATGACCCGGGCCCGCCGCAGGCGACACCGCGTTCTGCGTGTACCAGGCAGGCGGCGTGTAGTCGATCGTGAACTCCCCCGTGTGGTCGGGTTCGTTCTCGTGGCCCGCGTCGGACCGGTCCTCGCCGGCTGTGGTCCCGCCCGCGCGGAGCCCGTCCCGATCGCTGCTCACATTGCCTCCTGCTGATGTGGTCCGATGCCCTTGAATTGCCTGTCGGGCCCGACCGTTCCCGTCGTCCGACCGCCCGGGGTTCCCCCATGTGCGACGGAGAGGCCCGGCGTGGGGTTCTCCAGTACGTACACCCACCAAGACTAATCGTCATACGCATCGCTACGGCAGGGCTGCCCCCGGCCCACCGGCCGCCCCCTCCGCCACCTGTGGAATCCCGCCCGCCGCGACCGCCCCCGCGTACCGCCGTGGTCAGGTGATAGAAAGACTTCCCGCTCAAGTGCCATGACGGCGCGGGATCCGCGCCCGATTCGCTCCTTTCCGATGGATTGTCATGTTCCGTCGGATCGCGGGGGGAGGCAGAACGAGCGGCGGGCCCGCACACAAGAGGTATTGCGCTGATGGTCCAGCCGCCACCACCCCCACCGATGCCCCCGAACCAGCCCTCCGAAGGCGGCTTCGGCGCACCGCAGGATCCGGCCGCGAACATGCCGCAGGCGCCCCAGCAGCCCCCGACGACTCCGGGCGAGCCCCCGGCGGTCGCTCCGAACGAGAGCCCGGCGGCCGCTCCGGCGACCCCGACCGCGGTCGCCCCGGCTACGCCCGCCGAGCCCCCGGCGGCCACTCCGGGCGCGCCCGCCGAACAGCCCGCTTCCCTGACCAAGCCCCCCACGGCCCCCGCGCAGCCCGACGCCCCGGCCCAGCCGCCGATGCCCCCGGCCCAGCCGCCCGCCTGGGGCGGACCCCCCGCCCCCGCGCAGCCGGGTCCGGCCGGGCCCACGCCGTACCCGCCGAACCCGTACGCCGAACAGCAGCCGAACCCGTACGCCCAGCCGCAGGCGCACTCGTACGCCCAGCCGCAGGCGCAACCGCAACCCCAGCCGCAGCCCGGCCAGTTCGGCGCCTACCCGCCGCCCCCGGGCCAGCCCTTCGGCGCGCATGGCATGCCCGGCGCACCCGGCATGCCGCCCGCCGGTGGTCCCGGCCGCGGCCCGGACAAGAAGCGGACGGCCGTCATCATCGGTGCGGCCGTCGCGGTCCTGGTCGCGGCGGGCGGCGGCGTATGGGCGCTGACGGGCAGTGACGACAAGGGCGCGGGCAAGCCCAGTGCCCACAGCAGCACCACTCCGGGCAAGGGCGGCAAGAGCGACAGCGCCGGCACCGCGGGACCGCGCGACGGAGGTGACGACGACAACCCCAACAACCGCCGCGCGGACGGCGAGGCGAAGGTCCTCATCGACCAGAAGGGTCCCGACGTGGACTCCGCCAGCGCCTCGGTCCCCGGTTTCTGGACGATGGGCGACTACGTCGTCAAGACCGTGCAGGACAAGGTGATCGCCTACTCCACGGCCGACGGCAAGGAGAAGTGGACCATCCAGCTGCCCAAGCGGGTCTGCGCGGCGCCCAAGGACACCACCGACGACGGCAAGGTCGTGGTGGCGTACGACGGCGACAAGAAGGACGAGTGCGCCAACTACGCCTTGCTCGACCTCAAGTCGGGCAAGAAGGGCTGGGACAAGCCCATCCCCAAGTCCGGCGGCTTCGCCGAGAGCTTCATCGGCCTGGACATGGCCATCAGCGGCAACGCCCTGGGCGCCTCCTGGTTCGGCGGCTCCGGCATGGTCCGGGTCAGTGACGGCGAGACGATCGCCACCCCCGAGATCAAGGCGGGCTGCGGCGTCGACGGCTACGCGGGCGGCAAGGCCCTGCTGCGCTCCTGGCAGTGCGTCGACGACAAGACCTCGCACATCGAGAAGGTCGACCCGGCCACGGGCAAGGCCGTCTGGACGTGGGACGGCCGCCAGGGCCTGATGACGAAGAAGATCTACTCCACCGAACCGGCCGTGGTCTCCCTCGCCTCGGACGACCGGAAGAGCGGCGGCGTCTTCGCGCTCAAGGACGGCAAGGAGCGCTCGGTCATCGACCTCGGCTCGCAGTCGTACACCCCCACGTGCGGGATGTCGATCGTGAACCGCGACCTCGGCGGCTGCCAGGGCGTGGCCGTCACGGACGACACCCTGTACCTGCCGACCGAGGGCAACTACGGGTCGGGCAACGAGATCCACGCCTTCGACCTCGACACCGGCAAGCGCAAGTGGGCCGCCAAGAACAGCGACAAGCGCGAGCTGATGCCGCTCAAGGCGGACGGCGACAAGGTCATCGCCTACCGGAAGGGGCCGTACGACCAGGCGGGCGCGGTCGTCAGCGTCGGCTCCGACGGCGACCCCAAGGTCCTGCTCCAGATCCCCGACTCGATGAAGTCCGCCGAGAACTACTTCTTCGGCGCGCGGTACGTGTACGACAGCGACCGCTTCTACATCGTCTCGACACGCCTGTCGACCGGTAAGTCGGGCGACGGCAACAAAATACTGCTGGCCCTCGGCAAGGGCTGACGGGCATGACCGTTGGACGGGCCGGGAACGGCTCGTCCAACGGCGACCACCGGTCGGTCCATCCGGTCAGTCCATCCGCCGTGCCGCCCCCAGCAGCCCGGTCTCCGCCGACGTCGCCCGCGTGTCGACGTACATGCGGGAACGCCGCGCACACCACAGCGTGACCCCGTCCCGGAGCGTGGGCAGCGCCGCGACGTCGTCCGGCCCCAGCCCCAGCAGCCGCCCGAGCTCGGCCGCCTCCTCCGGGGATACCCGCTGCACCCCGACGAGATCCGCGCTCCCCATCAGCCGCGGCGCCTCCGGGCTCACGAAGGGCAGCAGCGTGAGGACGGGCTGCCACGGCGCGGCGACGACCCGCCCGCGCGGCGGACGCGCACCGCAGTCACGGACGACGAGCACCGGGCTGTGCACCGAAGCGCCCTGCGGCGGCACCCGCCCGACATCGTGCAGAGTGACGCACGGCTGGCCGCTGTTGGCGGCCTGCGCGAGCGGGGTCCACAGCTCGCGACGGCCCGTCTCGACGGCGACGCGCGCACCCGTACCGACCGTGCGCAACGCGATGACCTGCGCCGTCCACGCGCCGCCGACCAGAACGGCGTCGAACGGCGCCGGACGGCCCACTCCGAGGACGGCGGGTGCGTCGCGCGAGTCCGTGCCGATGACGACACCGTCGTCCCCTACGGGCAGCGCCAGCGCCTCGAACTGCTCCGGCGCGAGCTCGTGCCGCCCCCGGTGGGGCCCCAGCAGCCCGAAGCCGAAACGCCGACGTGCCGGGGGAGCCGCCGGGGGAGCGGGAACGGGCGGCGAAGAGGCCGTGGTCATCAGCGAGTCCCTCCCAGCGGCAGCGTGGCGAGGACGCCCGGCACCTGCTCGTTGTCCAACCGCACCAGCCCGGCCCGCACGCCTCGCGCGGCCCGCTCCAACTCACCGCGCGTCGCCGCGAGTTCATCGGCGCTCCGGCCGGTGACCCGCACATGCGCGGATATGCTCGGCGCGTGCACGCCGCCCGGAGTACGGCCCCGCCCGAGCGTCAGACTCAGCGTCGTCGACAGCGCGGGCAGCGAGGTGAGCAGCGCGGCCAGCTGCGGCAGGGGAGTGGCCTCCGGCCCCAACTGGGGCCAGCGCGCCACCCAGTACGTGCTGTGCCACCGGTCGTCGCACCGCCAGGCCCGCGAACTCTCGGCCGTCCGCCGCGTCGGCGTACCGCTGCGGCCCGCCTGCGCCGAAGCCGTCGGATTGACGCTCGCGGCGGTCGAGACAGCGGCCGCCAGACCCTCCTCGGACAACAGCTCCGCCCGGAACCCGGCCCCCTGCAGCCGGCTCGCGAGCTGATCCGCGGCCCGCAGCAGACAACGCCGCGCACCCTCCGCACCCGACCCGCGGGCCTCCACCGCCTCCCGGCACAGCTCCGGGTCGAGCTTGAGCGCCACCCATGTCAGCCGCACGGCCGGGGTCCCGGCCATCGCCTGCAGCGGCGCGTAGTTCCGGGCCGCCAGAGCGTCCGCGGGCAGATGCCGAGCAGGCGCGGGCAAGGTGCTCTGCACCACCTGTACGGACTCCAGCCGGATGCCGTCGACATCCATCGCGTCCCGCAACAGGCCGAGCGGCAGCGCCTTCTCCACCCGCAGCGGCCGCAGCGGCGCGTCGACGGCGTCGACCCGCAGCACAGCCGTCAGGAACGTACCGTCCCCGACCAGACCGACCTCGCGCCGCTCCCGGTCGGTGAAGGAGCCCGTCCGCAGTGCCGGTTCCCACTCCAGGACCGGCGCGAGCCCCGGATCCGTACCCGCCGGAGCGGCCGCCGCCCGACGGGCACGCCGCCGCAGCAGCACGGCCGCGGCCAGCCAGTCCGCTATCGGCCGCCGGCCCCGGCGCACGAGCGCGAGGAGCACCAGCACGGCGGCCACCACGACCGCCGGCACCAGCAGCAGCGGACCGGCGACCCACGCGACCAGCACCAGCGCCGCCGCCACCTCGATCAGCACCAGCTGCTGGAGCCGCACCGGCCCGACGCTCCCGGGCCGCGACACGGCCCGCGGCGCGACCGCGCCCGGCGGCGTCGCGGTGACCCCCGACGCCCGTACGCGCGTTGCGGCACCCATGCCGTCAAACCCCCTCGACCTCACGCTGATCCCTTACCGGCATAGTAGGGGGCCGGTACGACAACCGGACCGAGAGCAAGGCCCGCTCGTCCGGTGCGCCTACTGTCCGTCCACCGAAGCCGACCACTGGGGAGAAGCGGCGACACATGGCATCACGCCGGGATCAGCTCAACGCCTACACCTTCGCGAAGAAGCGGACGGTCGCCGCCTTCCTGCAACCTTCCCCCAGCGGAACGGAGGAAGGGGCACCGCGCCCGTTGCGCGCGGTGCTCCCCGGGGTGGTCGTCGGGGCGCTGCTCGTCGCCGGATTCGGGGCCTGGGGCATGTTCCGGCCGGTCGCTCCGAAGGGCTGGGACGACACCGCCGCCCACGTCATCGTCGGCAGCGAATCCACCACCCGCTACGTGGTGCTGGAGACGGACAACAAGAAGCAGCTCCACCCCGTCCTCAACTTCGCCTCCGCCAAACTGCTCCTCACCCCCGACAAATCCACCGTCATCAAGGTGAAGGAATCCGAACTCGACAGCGGCCACATTCCGCGCGGCCCGACGCTCGGTATTCCGTACGCGCCCGACCGCATGCCCGGCGCCGACGAAGCGGGCCGGAAGAAGCAGTGGGCCGTCTGCGAACAGCCCGGAGGAAACGGGAAGACCACTCAGAAAGCCGTCTTCCTGTTCGCCGACCGCGACCCGAAGTTGAAGAAGCTCACCGGACCGGACCGCCTGCGCGACAACCAGGCCCTCTACGTCCAGGGCCCGGACGACGCCCGCTACCTCATCGACCCGCAGGGCACCAAATACCTCCTCGGCGGCGCTGATTGGAAGGCCCTCGCGGACACTCCGGACTACAACCTGCTGCTGCGCTCCGTCTTCCGCGACGGCGCCCAGCCGCACCGCGTCACCAAGGACTGGCTGGCCACCTTCAACGACGGCGCTCCCATCGCCTTCCCCGAGATCCGGGGTGAGATCGGCGCGAACGCCGGGGTCGGCACGCTCTCCCCGAAGGCCGATCGCGTGGGCATGGTCCTCCAGGCACCGACCGGCACGGGCACACAGCACTACCTCGTGCTCCAGGGCAAGGTCCAGCGCGTCTCCGAATTCGTCGCCAAGCTGCTCCTCAACAGCAAAATGCTGACGCCCCTCGGCCAGGCGGGCATCCCCGAGCACGTGAGCGCCGCCGACTTCACACCGGACGACGAAGAGTTCTACGGACAGAACCACTGGCCTTCCCGCGTGCCCCAGCAGGCCAATTCCCTGGAGGCGGCCGCGGGCGGCGACGCCAAGAAGACGGTGTGCAGCATTTTCGGCGGGCTCTCCTCCTCGGGTACCCCCGAACTCGCCACCTGGGCCGGTACGGAATACCCGGCCACCATCCCCGACGGCGCCACCAGTGCCTATGTCACCCCCGGCTCCGGGCTGCTCTACCGCCAGGTCACGGGCCGCCAGACCAGCAGCGGCGCCATCTTCCTCGTCACCGACACGGGGCTGCGCTACGCGGTGCAGTCCAACAACGACAGCGACTCCGGAAAGTCGAAGATCGGTGAGAAGCCCGCGCCGTCCCCGGGGACGGACGATTCACCGGACGCGGCACCGTCCGCGGCGCCCTCCGAAACCGACACGGCCCGCAACCGGCTCGGCTATCAGAACGTGAACCCCATGGCCGTCCCCGCCAACTGGTCGCAATTCCTGCCGACAGGCCCGCGCCTGGACACCAACAGCGCCCGGCAGCCGCAGGGATCGTGAGGCGACGCATGCGACGTATCGCTACGGCGGTTGTGGCAGCCGCGCTCGCCACGCCCATCATGCCTATTACGGGTGTCTCGGGGCCGGTTGTTCCGGGGCCGGGAACTGCCGCCCCCTTGGCGCTGGACGGTGTCGGCGAATGCCGATATCCCGCCAAACCCATCAAGGGCACCCCTTGGTCGCTCCAACGCGTCCTCCTCGACCAGCTCTGGCAGGACACCAAGGGAAAGGACGGCGACGGCCGACCGGTGCGCGTAGCCGTCATCGACACCGGCGTCGACATCCGCAACCCTCAGCTCAAGGACGCGGTCGACGCCAAGAGCGGAGCCGACCTGCTCACCGGCGCCCAGACGGAGGCCGCGGACGGCATCGGCGTACGGGAAGCCGACAACGACCGCCGCGAGGTGGCCACGAAGGACCGGACGGAAAAGGCGAAGCCCACCCCGAAACCCTCGGACGGACCCAAGGCCACGCCCGCCCCGACACCCACCCCGAAGCCCTCGGATTCGGCGTCGGCTTCGGCGAAACCGAGCCCCAAGCCGTCGGACAAGCCCACGCCGAAACCCGAGCCCGAAAAGCCGGCGGCCCAGCCCGATCCCACGCTCGACCTCGTCGGCCACGGCACGAAGGTCGCCGGCATCATCGCGGCCCGCCCGTCCGCGAGCAGCGGTTTCGTCGGCCTCGCACCGGAGTCGGTCATCATCCCGATCCGGCAGAACGACGAAAAGGGCACCGGCACATCACGCACTCTCGCCCAGGGCATCAACCTGGCCGTCGCGGCCGGCGCCCAGGTCATCAATATCTCCCAGGACACGGCAAAGGCCCTGAAACCCGATTCCGATCTGGAACTCGCGGTGAAGGACGCGCTCGCCAAGGACGTCGTCGTGGTCGCCTCCGCGGGCAACGACGGTCTCGACGGCACGGTGAAGGAAACATATCCCGCCGCCTACAAGGGCGTTCTCGCCGTGGCCGCCTCGGACCGGAACAATGAGCGGGCACCGTTTTCCCAGCCGGGCGAATTCGTGGGCGTCGC
Organism: Streptomyces sp. NPDC002537; assembly: GCF_053594975.1. NCBI lineage: Bacteria > Bacillati > Actinomycetota > Actinomycetes > Kitasatosporales > Streptomycetaceae > Streptomyces > Streptomyces sp. NPDC002537. Next base: position 26,916 of record NZ_JBSFWT010000025.1, on the reverse strand, counting down.
CGCCCCCGGTGTGGAAATGGTCTCGACGGTTCCGTTGGGTGGTCAATGCGTGGACAACGGCACCAGTTTCTCCGCCCCGTATGTCGCCGGGGTCGCCGCCCTCATCCGCGCCAAACACCCCGACTGGAAACAGCACCAGGTCGTCGCCCAGATCGAGCAGACGGCGGAGCGCGTCACCAATGGGCACGACCGCTATATCGGCTGGGGCGTGGTCGACCCGGTCCGCGCCCTCACCGACGACGCCCACCCCCTGGACCGGGTGACCCCCGACAAACCCATGTCCCGCAACGTCAAGGCCCCGGCCCCCGCCCGCATGGCGGCGGGCGAATCCCCGGAACAACGCCAGGAACGCCTGGCCACCTACGCCCTCGGCGGCGCGGCCCTGCTGGTGGCGGCGATCGCCGGAGTGGCGGTGGTGCTACGGGACTTGAGGCGCCGCCGTTCACTCTGAGGTGTGAACCGCGGCACATCGCGGGTGCGGTGACGAGGGGGCGTTTGAGTACGCGTACTCAGGCGCCCGGGGCATGCCTGCAGGCACCATGAAAGCCAAGCCGGGAGTGACTAGAGTGGCGTAGTGTCTCGCTGATGTCACAGGGGAGGGGCGCAGTGGGCAAGAGCGATCTGGCGAAGGAAGCCGAGACGCTTGCGACGTTCAAGGGCCGAATCGACAAGATTCTGGAGAACCTGGAGGATTCGTCGTCGTCGCTGAAATCCATCGCCGACCAGACGATTACCAAGGACGCCTACGGCACGGGATTCGATTCGGCCCAGCACTTGGCCGAGCTGTATGAGCAGGTCCACGAACGGCTGAAGACTTTGTCCAAGACCTTCGGCGACCAGGTGGAGGCCATGGGCCTCGCCGCCCTGATCGCCGACCGCGGCTACGACGGCATCGATGCGGAACAGGCCGCGCGCATGCGGGCGATCGAGGAACGGACGCGGAAGTTCCACAAGGGTCCGGTCGTGCCGCCGAGAACGACGGACGCGCCGGGCAGCGGCGCACAGCCACAGCCGCCGGCGGACAAGAGCGTCAGCGGTACCGGCGGGGCCGACGGACTGTGACCTCGGGGGGAGGAGAAACAAAGTGAGCAAGGGAAAGTTCGACGACCTGAGCCACGAAAAGCTCTACGCGATGATCGAGCACGCCAAGCCCGACCACTTGACCCGTGTGGGGTCCGCCCTGACCAGCGCGGGCGACTCACTCGATGCTGTCAGCCTGATGTTGAAGGTGTTCATCGACCAGGTCCACTGGCAAGGCGAGGGCGGCGAGGCCTTCCGTAACTGGGGCGCCGAAATGACCAATCAGGCAGCCCGGTTGGGCGACCATGTCCGATCCGTCGGCACCCACGTGGGCCACGCGGGCAATGGCCTCGCCGAGGTCAAGTCAGCCATGCCGAAGCCGGCGGTGGATGGTCAGTGCTTCGCGGATGCGGAGAAGGAGAAGCAGCGGCTGGCGAGCAACGAGGAGCATCGCAAGGCTGCTGTTGACTTGATGAACAAGCTTGATTCTTATTACTCGGTGGCGCGTACGGACATTAAGGGGCTTAAGGAGCCGCAGTTTCCGTTGTTGCCGCCGACGCTTAACCCGCCGGAAGACGCCTACAAGCACCCGAGCGCGGTCCCTTCAATAGAGGGAGCTGTGGCACCTAGAGGCGGCATCGTGATGCAAGCTGCATCTGCAACCGCGTCAGGTGATCCGTCTGCAGTGGGGTATTCCCGTCACAGAACAGAAAACTCCAGCCCTCGTGTGCATCCAGGTATTGATTCGTCGGTACACACAAGTGTCGATTCCACGACGGTGACTCCGAAGCCGCATGTTCCTGTTGGCCCGGGGTCCAACAGCCATGTACCTGATGGCCCCGGGCAGCAGTCGGGGGCTCCGGAGCCACGTGTTGTTCCAATACCGCGCCCTGTGGTGCCCAGCATGCCCTCCGCAACGCCGGGCGGTACGCGTGCGCCTGGAATCCCTGGTGGTCGTTCTGAGAGCAAGGTAGTTATGCCTCGCCCGGTGGGCAGCAGCGATGGGATCGTTGGTGGTACCCCAGCCCGTCCCGGCACTCAGCCGGGTGTTGCGCGGCCGCCAAGAGGCGTAGTCATCGGGGACGAGAGGTCACCCGCCGGGCAGGGTCTTGTGGGAACGGGGAGCCCAGCCCGTGGCACGGCAGTAGGCGGGGAGCCCGGTGCGACAGGGCGGGGGCCCATGGGAATGGGGCACCCTGCCGCCGGAGGTGGCGCTGCCGCTCCTAGGCAGATCAGTCCTGGACGGCGGTTCGCCTCGGAGCCCGGTGGCGTCGTCGGCGACCTCCGAGGAAAGAGTCAGGGGCGTTCCGAATTCACTCCGGGCGGTACGGGGCTCGTACGTGGTGGCCAAGGTTCAACCGGTATGCCACTCATGAACGGTGCTTCGCCTGGAAAACCTCAACGGCGCCAAGGCACCCAGCGGCCCGATTACCTGACAGAGGATGAGGAGACCTGGACAGGCGGGCAGCGTCATACCGTCCCCCGAGTCATCGAGTAGCGCACGCCATAACCGTCAGATGCCAAGGAGAACATCGGCACATGTCATTCACCACCTCGAGAGTGCTCGTTCGCACCCTGATGGTTCCGGTGTTGACCGGTGCCGTGCTCATGGCTTCTGGCGGTCTCGCCCCTGCGATGGCTCAGGGCATTCGCTCGAAGCAGTGGTACCTGGATGATATGCAGGCCGACCGCATGTGGGAGGTGAGTAAGGGGCAGGGGATCACCGTTGCCGTCGTCGATACCGGGGTAAAGGACGGGCTGCCGGAGCTGCGCGACCAAGTGCTGGACGGTACGGATGTGTCCAACACTCCGACAGGTGCGCACAGGGATGATGACGGCCACGGAACGGATATGGCCACTCTTATTGCGGGAACTGGGGCCGATGGCGGGGTGCAAGGGCTGGCTCCTGGAACGAAGATCCTCCCAGTGAAGGCAGTGGTCAATCAACGAACCGATGCAGTTGACCCCTTGCTCAGCAGAGCTATCCGGTACTCGGTTGATCATCAAGCCCGAATCATCAATATCTCGCTGGGGCCAGGAGGGGGGAGTGAAAACTACCCCGAAACGCAGCGAGCTGTGAATTATGCTCTCGGCAGGGGTTCGCTTATTTTTGCTAGCGTGGGCAACGAAGGCGACAAGGGTAATGCCCCCATTTTTCCCGCAGCCCTTCCGGGCGTTGTTGGCGTCGGAGCTATTGATCGCACGCGCACAGCAACCAAGTGGTCCACCCACGGCGAGCAGGTATCGCTGGCAGCTCCGGGTGACGAACTCCCTGAACGCTGCTCCGATACAGAAGGCGTCTGCATTGGTGGCGGAACAAGTCAAGCCTCCGCCATCGCCTCCGCCTCCGCTGCCCTCATCTGGTCCAAACACCCGGACTGGACCAACTACCAAGTCCTCCGCGTAATGATGGACACGGCCGGTAAGCCGGTGGACGGCAAGGTCCCCAGCCCGTATCTCGGCTATGGGATCGTCCGCCCCCGCAAGGTGCTTCTCGACGGTGAGGGCAACCCCGGACCCGCGAACGTCAACCCGCTCCTCACGGGTCGGACGGCAACGTCAAAGCCGTTGCCTGCCCCGAAGCCCAAGCCGTCCGATTCCGACAAATCCGCCGCCGCCGAATCGGGTTCGGGTGACGGAGGCCTCGGAACCATCGCCTGGGTCTCCCTTGGCGCAGGCGCAGCCGTCCTGGCGGCAGCCACCGCCTTCACCGTCCTCCGCCGCCGCAAGGCATAAGCACAGACCCCACCACCAGCAACAGAAGAGAGGTGACGCATGTCGGACACTCAGAAGATCAGTGATCCCGCATTCATCAAATTCGAGGGGAAGATCCGGGAGACGAGCGAGGCCCTCTCGGGCAACCTCCGTGCCCTGGCCGATGCCATCGCCACCGTCGAAAGCGCCTGGACCGGCGCGGGCGCCCAGGCATTCCGTACGGCTCAGTTGGCGCTCAACGACGACCACGACGCTCTGCGTCGCCTGATCGACGGCATTCACGACGCCGTGGCCCTGACCCGTAAGGCCAGCCACGCCAACGACGCCGACATCATGGCCACGTTCAACAAGATCGACGTGAACGGTGCCGCCCCGGGCGGGCACCTCGGCTCCCTGGGAGCCGATGCCGGCATCAGCGCCGGTCTCGACAGCAAGATCAACGGTTACTGAGCACAGCGGCTCAGTTCCGCACCCGTAGGACCCGTAGAAACACCAACCACCAATAAGGGGGGTACATGTCCGGGGCGAATGACGACCTCAAGGTTCATTACAGCTCGGTCGAGAAGACCGCGGATGACATCACCAAGGCGGCCGGCGTCGTCGACCAGCAGCTGAAGGACATCTGGGCTGCGGTCAACGAGGTCACCTCAGGCTGGCAGGGCGAGGCCCACACGATGATGCTCCAGGCCAAGGCGCAGTTCGACGCGCGTGGCACGCACATCCACGGGATCCTGACGGAGATCGCGGCCAAGATCAAGCAGGGCAGCATGGACTACCAGCACACGGACCGCAAGGCGTCCCAGCTGTTCGACATCAGCTACTGATCCGCTGATGGCCGACCTGGTGGGGTGGGCGGCTCGCTCACCCCACCGCGCCCGTGCTCAGGTCAGGTCGAACTCGCCGTCCCGCGCGCCCAGGACGAATGCCCGCCACTCGCCCTCGGTGAAGCGCAGCACGGTGTCCGGGTCCTCCGAGGACCGCATGGCCACCGCGCCGTCGGGGAAATACGCGATTTCGACGCGCACCTCGGTCGTGGGCTCGGGCGCGCTCAGCCACTCAAGACCGCTGATGTCCCGGGCATAGAGCTCTTCCGTGATTTTTGCTTTCTCGAGCGGATCCATGAGGAAGGCCGCCTTTCAGAGTGCGCGAATGTCTCCATATCGCCGCGCGTGCACGCGAGTTGACACGTCGCGGACTGGTCCGTGAGCAGCGTACTCCCGCAGGGGTCCGTGCATCCGTGGATCACGGATCACAGCAGCCTCAGAGCTGCGCGTAGTTCCGCGCCGCTTCCCGCGAGAAGGCCACCCACATCTTGCTGCCGTCCATCGGCCCCTGCGCCTCGTCCAGACCGCAGCAGAGTCCGCCACAGGCGGCCAGTACCGCGTCCAACGTACCCAGCGCCGCCCGCCGCTGTGCCTGGCAGGACTCCAGCTCGGCTTTCGCGTGCCGCGGGTGCTCGTCGAACACGGTGAGCCGCAGCACGCCGAACCGCCAACGGATGGACAGGGTTGTCGCCCGTCCGGGCGTGAAGAGGCAGGCGTTGCCGAGGAGTTCGGACGCGGCGAGCGTGCCGAGTTCGGCCATGTCGGCGAGGCCGTGTTCATGCAGCAGGCGGCACACGGTCGTACGGGCCATCCCGAGGCAGTACGCACTGCCGGGCATCCCGAGAGAGTAGTTGAGGTTGCTCGGCAGGGGAGCCGACGGCGTCGGGGCTTGTGGGGCATCGGCCATGCAGGGCGCGTTGTTGCTCATGCGCGGTCACTCCAGACACGTGGATGAGGTGGTGGAGCCGTCGCACGCAGGTGGCCACCGGTGGCTCGCCTCCCTGGACGCGGGCACACCCGTACCAGGGAAGGCAGGCATGCTCGCGCGGTGCACTTCCGGTGCTCTCGCGTGTGAGCGGTGCGTTACTGAATGTAGGGGCAACGGCGTCGCGCGGACAACCTTGTCTGCAAAGACAACCCTGTCGGTGGACCGGCTCGGGGGCTGCACGGCATGCTTCGCATAGATCGCGAGGAGGGGCAGGCATGCCGTCGAGGAGTCATCCAACCCAGCGGCAAAGGCGCTTGGGTATCGAGCTACGCAAGCTGCGTGAAGCCGCGAGGGTGAGCGCGCAAGACGCGGGCGCGGTGGTGGGCATCAAGGCGTACCAGGTCAGTCACATGGAAGCCGGTCGTGTCGGCGTCCCGCCCAACAGGCTGCGCGCATTGGCGAGCAGCTATGGATGTATGGACGAGACGTTTGTCGACGCCCTGGTGGTGATGTCCGACGAACGCGACAAGGGGTGGTGGGAGGAGTACAGGGGCCCACTGCCCGACTTCTTCCTCGACATCGTGGAGATCGAGTGGACTGCGAAGAGACTCCGCAATGCCTTGACGTCGCACATCCCCGGCCTCCTGCAGACAGAGGACCACGCCCGAGCGATCTTCGAGATGGTCATTCCCGAGCTCACCGCCGAGGAAGTGGACGTCCGTGTGGCGCATCGCTTGCGGCGCTGCGCTGTTTTGGACCGCAAGAGCCCTCCGGCGTATGACGCGATCATCCATGAGAGCGCCCTGCGGATGCAGTTCGGCGGACGCGACGTGGCTCGTGCCCAGTTGCGACATCTGCTCGATTTCAGCGAGCGTGATCTCGTCAGCCTGAGAGTGATTCCCTTCGAGGCCGGTGGCTTCCCCGGCGCGGGCCAGACTGTGCTCTACGCATGCGCGGCAGTGCCTCAACTGGACACCGTTCAGCTGGACACTTCCTATGGCTCTGTCTTCGTAGACTCCGAAGTGGAACTCGCCAACTACCGGCGGCTCTTTAGCAAGATGGAGATCTCTGCGCTGGACGAGAGCGACTCGCGCCAGTTCATCCATTCAATTGCCCAGCAGCTTTGAGGGAAGTAGACGATGTCTGAAATCAAGTGGCAGGAACCGCTCTGCGGCGGTGGTGGCAACGCCTGCCTGCAAATCGGCCACACCTCCACCGGCACTCCCATACTCCGCGAAACGACCCGCCCCAACGAGCTGGTCACCACGACCCGCGAGGGTCTCCGCAACTTCATCGAAGCTGCCAAGCGGGGCGAACTCGACCACCTCGTCTAGGCCGGCTTGCGGGCCAGCAGGCACGCCTGCGGCGTCCGCTCCGGGAACGCGCCGTCGACATCGGGCTCGCGCAGGAGCCGAGCCCGTACGTCGAAGCCCGCCCGGCTCAGCAACTCGGCGATGAGATCCGGCCGACGCCGGTGGAAGTCGAGTGAGACCTTGTGGCCCAGCGCCTCCGCCAGGTGCAACGGCTCGTCGCCGACCTGGAACGCGAGCTGTACGTAGCCGCCGGGCGCCAGCACTCGGTGGAACTCGGCGAAAACATCCGGCAGGCGCTCCTCCGGGATGTGAATGATCGAGTACCAGGCCATGAGCCCGCCGAGGGCACCGTCCGGCAGGTCCAGGTCGAGCATCGACCCCACATCGAACCGCAGTCCAGGATGCGCCCGCCGGGCCACCGCGACCATCTCCGGCGACAGATCGACCCCGAAGACGTCCACCCCCAACCCATGCAGATGCGCCGTCACGCGCCCGGTCCCACACCCGACATCGGCAACCGCCCCGCCCCCCTTGACGAGCTCGGCGAACGCGGCGAGCATCCCCCGCTCCAACGGCTTTGCCGCCAACTCGTCACGGAAGCGCTCGGCGTAGCCGGCGGCGATGGCGTCGTAGGACGCACGGGTATCGCGCAGGAAGTCAGGTTCGGTCACGGACGGGAACCCTACCCCGCAGGCCCAACTGACCGTGACGCGACGGCGGAACAAGCATGCTGCATCAGAGGTGAGCGTTCGAATACACGCCCTTTGGGGGCAGCGTTTTCTTGCGTCCAGAACAATCGTGTCTGCAGCGCCGTTGCATCCTTGCTGTGATGCGGTTGCAGGGTTTCGCTGTTCGCGGAGACGAGTTCGTAGCCGACGAAGAACCGGGAGGGAACGTCAGCCATTATCAGGACTGTTGGAAACACTAGAGTCTCGGAAACACCTGGAATACAGGGTGACTTCAATCAGCGGGGCTTTGCCGTCAAGCCCTTTCATCCACGTGACTTCAAGCTGAGTGTGAGTCTCCGAGTGGATGGCAAGAATCTCCAGGTTCTTGTTCCTGCTGGTGTCCGTCCCGTATCTTTCCACCTTCCAACCCTGCGTCGGGAGCTTGTCGTTGAGGTTGTTCATCCCTTGCTGCAGAGTGTCGTTATCCACCCCGTACAGGGACCAGGGGTGCCTGACACTGCGGTAGCCCGCTGCGTCACCCCCACTCGTGCCGCATGCTCCGACTCCGGGGCCGGGTTCAGTGACCTTCCCTTTGACCTGCAGCATGTCCAGAACCTTGCTGGACAACGAGCCGACTTCCTTCTCGACAGCCCGGCTGTCGCGCGTTTTCGGCTCATAGTCGAGATTGCCGGATTTTTTATCCATGGCAGAACACCCCATAGTCAATGTCAAGATGCCTAGGATTACCAAACCCGTCTGGGTGCGACTTGCATTCCGTCGGGTCATCAATTCCTACTCTTCCAGCGTGACGTCGCCGTATCTGCCCACTATGACTCTGGCCTGATTTTTCAAGCTGATCGATGCCTTCTCCCCGTCCTCGTCCCAGAATCCACCGTGGTCCTTGGCGTCGCTTTGCATCACGTTTGCACCGAACTCCTTGTCCGTGGGAATGGTCCAGTCGCCCCCTAGGCCAACAAGCCGTCCGCCTTCCCGGACGAAATTATCGCTACCGCCTCCCTTCATCGCCCACATGTGGTGGGGATCGATACCAAGGTCGGCGGCGCGCTTCGCTTGCATACCGGGGCTGCCTGCGACCACCACGTCGTTGGCGGCCATGGGGCGGTCTTGGAAGGAGCCGGACTTGGCCGCGTCCCCAATGGCTGTGCTCCCATAGCTGTGCCCGATAACGGTAGTGTGCGCAGTGTCCCCGGTTGCGTTCGTATGGGCTGCTCTGTTGCCGTCGAGGAACTGCCGTAGTACGGGGCCGGCTTTTTCCGCGTACCGGTCGTGCATGGCTTCGGGGAGAATGTCTCCCTTATCGCCGGGGTATGCCGAGCGTGGGGCGTTGTAGTCGAACCAGGTGATGGTGGAAACTTTGTCGCCGGGGGAGAGCCTGTGGCTTTCCCGCCAGAGCTTTGCGCCGCGATCGAGGTTGCCCTCGATGCCGCCGAGGTCCGTTCCCGTTCCTGGCACGTACACGGCCGTATGGTCGGCGGTGTCCGGGTTGCCGTTTGCCACTATAACTTTTCCGTCACCCTTGCCCTCTGGGTCAAAGCCGAGCAGATAGGCCTCGGGCAAGTCTTTTGCTCCCCCAGTGCTGTCGAAGCGTTTCTGGATGGCGTCCATTCCTGCCAATACGCTTTTGAGGTGCTGAACCTCATCCCCATATTTCTTGTTCCATGCGAGCCACTCGCCGGTGTATGCCATGCCGGGGACGGCGTGGCGGATGTCAACGAATTTTTTGGGTTCGTCGGGTATTGCGTCCAGCCGTGCCCTGTACTCGCCGTGCTTCTCGTCGAGCACGATACGGTTGGCTTCGTCACGGACATCCGCAGGAAGGCCGTCCAGCGCGCCGACCGTAGCTGGGTGGACCGAGATGTAGTCGGCCTTCTCCCGCTGGGAGAGCCTCTTCCACCAGTCGGCGTTAGCTTCTGGGTCGCCGTTCTCAGGCGGGGGCTTGATGTGGTCCAGGTAGTCCTTCGCACCCTCGCGGACGCCACTCATATCCCCCTGTGCGTCAGCCCAGTCGCTGTCGGAGACCGTCAAGTCGTCATCGGCCTTCAGGCTCCGCAATTTGGGGGCCCATTTTTCGTCCGCCGCCGTGGCCTGTTTGATGGCTTCGGCTATTCGGTCGGCGCACTCCTGCGCGTGGGCGTAGTTCGGGTTGGGGGCGAAAGTGGCCGCTTGGTGGTTGATCGCGCGGGCGGTTTCGTCGGTAGCGCCTTGGGCTGTGCCACCCTGCGGCGTCTTGCCGTCGATCTTCTCGCCTGCGGCCGGGTAGGCAACCGAGCCGTCGGCCGCCACCGTGAACTTCCGGGCACGCGCATCATCGACCGCTGCATCGAGCTTCTTCTTGGCCGCTCGCATGTCGGAAGCGAATGCGTCGAGAGCCGTGCCGATCAGGCCGCACTCGACCTGCACGTAGTGGAAGTCCTTGGCGAGTTCTCGGAGTTGGTTAAGGGCCGCATTGGCCGCTTCGCCTTCGAGTGACTTCCGCATGCTGGCAGTGATTTGATTTTCCAGGCTGTCCTTGGCCTGGCTGGCCATATCGCTGGTCGTGCGGTACCCATCCGCCGCGTCCTCGTACTGAGAGGGGCTGAGGGCACTGAGCGCTGCGTAGTCCACCGGTCCCGATCACCGACCCCGGCTCTGCCCACCGACGGCGGGGGTGTCCTTGTATCGGTCCTTCAGCTCGTTGAAGGCGTTTGAGGTGTCCTGATCGTTCTTGTACAGGTGGTTGCCCGCTTTCTCAAGCCGTTCCTGGAGCGCACCGCACCTGCCGGTCACCTCGTCCAAGTAGTGCTTCCACGATTGGTGGACCTCCCGTTGGGCTGTCGCGCTCACCACGCCACCGCCGGTTTCGTTGCCGAGGTGTTTCTGCCCTTGCTCAAGAGCCGTCTGTGCCTTCTTAACGTTTCCGCTCAGTCGACCGACCCCGTCTCCCGCTGAGGTCCACGCGTTCTTTGCGGACTTCACACCACTCGAGCCGCCGTCAGTCCAGCCGCTCTTACCATCGGCACCTGCGAGACTCATTCCGGCATCGGCGGAGGTTTCCCGCTTGATCTGCGCCCACTCTTGCTCGAACGACACCATGGCCCTTGCACCCCACCCTTGACCGCGGTCCACGACAAACGACCGTCAGCCTAGGTAGATGGGTGAGGTACGCGCATGAGTACGCGTACTCATGCGCATACCAACAGCCGACAGTCCCTACTCCTCCGGCAGCCACCCCACCTGTACCAGCGGAGCCCCCCGCTTACGGGAGACGAAGAAGCCCCGGCCCGGTGGCATCGGGCGCGGGCGGACGCCGCCCAGCAAGTCGCCCTCGCCCGGGTCGCCCGACAGAATGACGCCCTGCGCGCCGAGTTCCTTGATGCGCTGCATGAAGGACTCGTACATCGAGCGCGACGCGTCGGCCGAACTGCGGGCGATGATGAAGCGGATGCCGACGTCGCGCGCGAACGGCAGGTTTTCCGTCAGTACCGACAGCGGGTTGCCGCTGCTCGTGGAGACGAGTTCGTAGTCGTCGACGATGAAGAAGAACCGCGGGCCCGACCACCAGCTCCGGTCGCGCAATTGCTGCGGGGTGATGTCCGGCTGCGGGGCGCGGCGTTCCATCAGGCCGTTGAGGGCGGTCGCGTGGGCCGTGAGGGCGGAGGTGATCGGCGCGTATTCCAGGAGGTGGGTGTCCGGGATGACGTCGAGGAGCGTACGGCGGTAGTCGCCGACCACGATCTTCGCCTCGTCCGGGCCGTAGCGCTCGGTGATCTGTTTGGCCAGCAGACGCAACAGCGCCGTCTTGCCCGATTCGCTCTCGCCGAACACCAGGAAGAACGGGTCGGTCTCGAAGTCGACGAAGACCGGCTCCAGATTGGTCTCGTCGATACCGATGGCGACACCCTGCTGCGGGTTCTCGAATCCCTTGGGGAGTTCGTCGGCGCGCAGCTTGCGGGGGAGGAGCCGGACGCGGGGAGCGTGCGGGCCCGGCCATGCCTCGTCGACCGCGCGGATCAGTTCCGCGGTCGCGTCCGTCATCGTTTCCGGGTCGCTGCCGGAATCGACGCGCGGCTGCCCGGCCATGAAATGGAGCTTTTCGGGGAGCTGGCCGCGGCCCGGTACGCCGGCGGGGACGTTGGCGGCGACCTTGCGGTCGAATTCGGAGTCCATGGTGTCGCCCAGCCGCAGCTCCAGACGGTTGAGGAGCTGGTCCTTGAGCGAGGCGCGGACCTCCATGTTGCGGGAGGCCGTCACGACGAGGTGGACGCCGTAGCCGAGGCCCCGCGCCGCGAGGTCGGTGACGACGCCCTCCAGCATGTCGTATTCCTGCCGGAAATTGCCCCAGCCGTCGATGACGAGGAAGACGTCGCCCCACTGCTGGTCGGCGAATCCGCCCGCCGCCCGCTGCCGCCGGTACGTCGCGATCGAGTCGATGCCCTGGGCGCGGAAGTACTCCTCGCGCCGGGCCAGGATGCCGGCCACCTCGGCGACCGTACGGCGCACGCGCTCCGGGTCGAGCCGGGACGCGACCCCGCCCACATGGGGCAGCCCCGCGACGGCGCTCATGCCGCCGCCACCGAAGTCGAGCCCGTAGAACTGCACTTCGGCGGGGGTATGGGTGAGCGCGAAGGACGCGATGAGCGTCCGCAGGAGCGTCGACTTGCCCGACTGCGGGCCACCGACGACGAGCATATGGCCCGCCGCGCCCGAGAAGTCGCGGTGCAGGACGTCACGCCGCTGCTCGAAGGGCTTGTCGATGAGGCCGATGGGAACGACGAGCCGCCCGAGGCGGCCGTGGCCGGGGGCCGTCAGCCCGCGGCCCTCCACCACGGAGAGCGGCGGCAGCAACTCGTCCAGGGACGGGGCCCGGTCCAGCGGCGGCAGCCACACCTGATGGGCGGGCGGGCCCTGGCCCTCGATCCGCCGCACCACGACGTCCAGGACCGTATCCGCGTGCGGGTCGTCGCCCGCACGGGCCGCGGTCGCGCCCGCGCCCCCGGGCTCCGGCACGGTGTACGTGACCGGCACGGGGTCGGCGGTGAAGAGCACCGGACGGCGCTCGATCGGCAGGTCGCCGTCCCCGAGCCCGGCGGCGGGCGCCGTGCGGTACGGGCCCGAGACGTACGCCGCCTTGAAGCGCGTCATCTCGTCCGTGCCGAACTTCAGATAGCCCGAGCCCGGCACGGACGGCAGGTGGTACGCGTCCGGCACGCCCAGCGCCGTCCGCGACTCGGCGGCGGAGAAGGTGCGCAGACCGATGCGGTACGACAGATAGGTCTCCAGACCGCGCAGCCTGCCCTCCTCCAGACGCTGCGAGGCCAGCAGCAGATGGACACCCAGCGAGCGGCCGATACGCCCGATCTGAATGAACATGTCGATGAAGTCCGGCTTCGCCGTCAACAGCTCGCTGAACTCGTCGATCACCAGGACGAGTGAAGGCAGCGGCTCCAGGGGCGCACCGGCCGCCCGCGCCTTCTCGTAGTCGTGCATGTTGGCGTAGTTGCCCGCCGAGCGCAGCAGTTCCTGCCGCCGCTGGAGCTCGCCGGTGATCGAGTCCCGCATGCGGTCGACCAGTGTCAGATCGTCCGCCAGGTTGGTGATCACGGCCGCGACGTGCGGCAGCGCCGACATGCCCGCGAAGGTCGCACCGCCCTTGAAGTCCGCCAGGACGAAGTTCAGCGTCTCCGAGGTGTGCGTCACCGCCAGCCCCAGCACCAGCGTGCGCAACAGCTCCGACTTGCCGGAACCGGTCGCGCCGACGCACAGCCCGTGCGGGCCCATGCCGTCCTGCGCGGCCTCCTTCAGGTCGAGCATCACGGGGCTGCCGTCCTCGCTGACACCGATCGGCACCCGCAGCCGCTCCGCCGACGACCGCGGCCGCCACGTCCGCGCCACATCCACCGAACCCGCGTCGCCCAGCCCCAGCAGATCGGTGAAGTCGAGGTTGGCGAGCAGCGGCTCGTCACCGTCGTCACCGCCCGTGCGCAGCGGCGCGAGCTGCCGCGCCAGCGCCTCCGCGGCCTCCATGGACAGCGTGTCCGGCACCCCGTCGTACGCGGCGACCTGCGACATCAACTCCAGCCGCCCCGGCTCCACCACGACCGACAGACCGCCCCGCGGCTCACCGAGATCCCCCGGCACCACCTCGACGATGGTCACGCCCTGGAGCCCCTCCGGCGCCGCGAACACCGAGTCCGCCGGGACCGAACCGCCGTCGAGGACGAGGACCACATGCGGCTGGTCCAGCACCGGCTGTCCGTCCCGGCCGAAGCGCGTACGCCCCTCCAGCCGGGGCCGCAGCAACTCCTCCAGCTCACCGGACTCGTCACCGATCAGCCGCCGCGAGCCCGCGCCGTCCACCGCGCCCGGCACCTGCACGTGCGGCAGCCACTTCGCCCACTCCCAGTACGAGGCCGCGCCGCGCGCCGCGACCACCGCGACCACCAGGTCGTCCGGCGAGTGCAGCGTCACCAGCTGCGCCACCAGGGCGCGCGCCGTCCCGTGCACCGTCTCCGGGTCGCCCGACAGCGTCACGTGGTAGAAGGCGCGCAGCGACAGCGCCATCGGCATCCCGTCCAACGACCCGTGCGTCGCCAGGAACCGCTGCATCGCGCCCGTCGTCAACGGCTCCAGGTCGTCTATCGGCGCGGTCTCCGGAGCCACCAGCGGCGTCGCCAACTGCTGCGCCCCCAGCCCGATCCGCACCTGCCCGAAGTCGTCGTCGGTCGCCCGCCGCTCCCACAGCCGGGTGCCCTCCGCGACGACCGACCACAACTGGTCGGGGGAGGGGTGCAGATAGAACTGCGCGTCACGCTGCGCCCGCGCCGTCCTCCGTACGGTCCGCCGCGTCTGCGCGAGGTACTTGAGGTAGTCGCGGCGCATGTCCGCGGTCTGCCCCTGGGAGCCCTGACGGTGCCGCACGACCATCGCGACGGTCATGCCCAGCGTCGAGCACATCATCATGACGCCCATGATCTTCATCATCGGGGCGGCGCCCGGCATGAAGAAATAGACCATCGACGAGGCCATGCCCAGCGTCGGCAACAGCTGCATCAGCACGCTGTCCTGACGGCCCCGCGGCAGCTCGGGCGGCGCCTCCAGCCGGATCTCCTCGCCGGGCACCTCCGGCGGCAGGCTGCGGGGCGGGCGATGGACGACGACCTGGCTCACCGGATGCCTCAACCCCTTCTCACGGCCGAGGACATCCGCCCGGCGCCCCTCCGGCACCGGCCTCCCCTCCGCGGAACGGTGATCCTATCGACGTACGGCCGGAGGCTCCCGATAGGGTTGCCGCCGCGCGCATGCGTGAGCGAGGACCGTGAGCGAAAGACGCGGCGAAGGCAAAGGCACACGGCAACGAAGGCCACCGCCCGTCCGCGCGGCGGCGAAGAACACTTCAGTGAACCAGGGGGCCCGACAGGTGAGTACGTCCGCTGCGACCGGCTTCTGCAGGGTGACCGTCGTCGCACCCGACAGCCGGATCGATGTCGCCCTCCCGGACGGCATCGCCGTCGCCGACGTCTACCCGGAGATCCTGCGCCTCACCGGCCAGACCCAGCCCGTCGGCACCCCCACCGGCTACCACCTCGTACGCCGCGACGGCACCGTCCTCGACGGCTCCCGCACGCTCGCGGCCCACCGCGTCCTCGACGGGGAACTGCTCTCGCTGCGCCCCTTCGCCGAGTCCCTGCCGCCCGCCGTCCACGACGACGTGACGGACGCCGTGGCCTCCGCCGTCACCCGGGACCGCACCCTGTGGGACGACCGCCTGCTGCGCGCGGCCGGACTGTGCGGCGGCTCGCTGCTGCTCGCCCTGATGGGCTTCGCCCTGTGGTTCGCCGACCCGGTCCGGCACGACATGAGCGGCACCCCCGGCGCCGTCGCCGCGGCCGTCGGCGTCCTGCTGACCGCCCTCGCGGGCGTACGGGCCCGGGTCTACGCCGACCGCGGCTCCGCCGTCGCCCTCGGCCTCGCCGCCCTGCCCCACCTGATGATCGCCGGGTCCGGGATCCTCGCCCCCGCCGCGGGGGAGGGCGCGGGCCGCCTCCAGTTCCTGCTCGGCTGCGCCGCCGTGCTCGTCGCCGCCGCCGTGCTCGTCGCCACCGTGCCCACGGGGGACGCCCCCTTCGTCGCCGCCGTCGCCGCGGCGGCCACCGGCACCCTCGCCGCCTTCGGTACGGTCCTCGCCGGATCGGGCCCCGCCGACGCCGCCGCCGTCTGCGCCGTCGTCGCGATCGGCGCCATCGCCTTCCTGCCGGGCCTCTCCGCCCGCGTCGCCAGGCTCCCCATCGGCTACGCCGCCCCCCGCTCCGCCTCCGGCACCGACCCCGACGCCCCCGGCGGCGACCAGCCCGCCGACCCCATAGACGCCGAGCGGATCGCCGACCGGGTCCGCCGCGGCCACGAGCTGCTGCTCGGGCTCGTCGGCGGCTGCGCGGCCGTCGTCACCGTCTCCGCCGCCGTCCTCGCCTTCTCCGACGACGGCGGCCCGTGGGCCCGCCTCCTCGCCCTGGCCGCCGGGCTCACGATGCTGCTGCGCGCCCGCCTCTTCCGCTACACCGCGCAGGTCACCACCGTCCTCGGCGCCGGGCTCGCCGCCCTGGCCCTGCTGGTCCTCGGCATGTCCCTGAACCCGCCCGCCGGTGCCGCGGGCGGCCCGGCCGACGTCCGCACCCTCTGGCTCGCCGCCGCCGTCACCGTCGGCGGCGGCCTCCTCACCGCCGTCGCCCTGATCGTCCCGCGCAAGGGTCTGTCACCCTTTTGGGGGCGCGTCTCCGATCTCTCCGAGAGCGCCCTCCTGCTGGCCCTCGTACCGCTGTGCCTCGCCGTGCTCGGCATGTATGGGACAGCCCGCGGTCTGTCCGCCGGCTGACCGGGTCCGGACCGGACCGGACCCGGCCCGGGAGGGGCCCGACCGGGCCGGACAGGGACGGCGGGCCGGGCCCACTGGCCGGGCTGGTACTGTGGGCGATGGCCGTTTGTGTACGCGCCTCCGGAAACGCCCTTCAAGGCTTCTGGGGACAGCGCCCAGCGGACCTCGCCTCCCGAGTAACGGAAGCTCCCCTGAGACCAAGACCAGGGGCACTCGGTGGCCGAAAACAGAGATTTCAAGAGGAGTACGCGTGTCGCTCGACGCCGCTACGAAGAAGCAGATCATGGCCGAGTTCGCCACCAAGGAGGGCGACACCGGCTCCCCCGAGGTCCAGGTTGCGATGCTCACCCGCCGCATCGCGGACCTGACCGAGCACCTCAAGCAGCACAAGCACGACCACCACTCCCGTCGTGGTCTGCTGCTGCTGGTCGGCCAGCGTCGCCGCCTGCTGCAGTACCTGGCCAAGAAGGACATCACGCGCTTCCGCGCCCTGGTGGAGCGCCTCGGCATCCGCCGCGGTGCCGCGGGCGCCAAGTAAGACATCGTGAAGGGAGCGGTTCCCACCGGGGGCCGCTCCCTTTGCGTATCTCGTGGAACGCCGAAGCTTTGTAGTCTGGTGTCCACGACGAAGTAACAACAAAACAGTATGAGGAGGCGCGCCCCGCTCGCCGCCGGTCCTCGGTAGTGGCCCCCGGATCAGGGAAATCCGGGTGCTTCGATCGAAGACCGGCCAGCCGACGCGCACCTCCACCCACCGTCCCCGCCACACGGGCGAGGACGCGGACGAGGAGATATCCCTGGTGGAGAACGAGACCCACTACGCCGAAGCCGTCATCGACAACGGTGCATTCGGTACCCGCACGATCCGCTTCGAGACGGGCCGCCTGGCCCGTCAGGCCGCCGGCTCCGCCGTGGCCTACCTGGACGACGACACCATGGTGCTGTCGGCCACCACCGCTTCCAAGCGCCCCAAGGACCAGCTCGACTTCTTCCCCCTGACGGTGGACGTCGAGGAGCGGCAGTACGCGGCCGGCAAGATCCCCGGCTCGTTCTTCCGCCGCGAGGGCCGCCCCTCCGAGGACGCGATCCTCACCTGCCGCCTGATCGACCGCCCGCTGCGCCCGTCCTTCGTCAAGGGCCTGCGCAACGAGATCCAGATCGTCGAGACGGTCATGGCGCTCAACCCCGACCACCTCTACGACGTGGTCGCCATCAACGCCGCCTCCTGCTCCACGCAGCTCGCGGGCCTGCCGTTCTCCGGTCCGATCGGTGCGACCCGTGTCGCCCTGATCAAGGGCCAGTGGGTGGCGTTCCCGACCCACACCGAGCTCGAGGACGCCGTCTTCGACATGGTCGTGGCCGGCCGCGTCCTGGAGGACGGCGACGTCGCGATCATGATGGTCGAGGCCGAGGCCACCGAGAAGACCGTCCAGCTGGTCAAGGACGGCGCCGAGGCCCCGACCGAGGAGGCCGTCGCCGCCGGTCTCGAGGCCGCGAAGCCCTTCATCAAGGTGCTGTGCCGCGCCCAGGCCGAGCTGGCCGCCAAGGCCGCCAAGCCGGTCGGCGAGTTCCCGGTCTACCTGGACTACCAGGACGACGTCCTGGCCGCCCTGACCACGGCCGTCCGCGACGAGCTCGCCCAGGCGCTCACCATCGCCGGCAAGCAGGAGCGCGAGGCCGAGCTGGACCGCGTCAAGGACGTGGCCGCCGAGAAGCTGCTCCCGCAGTTCGAGGGCCGCGAGAAGGAGATCTCCGCCGCGTACCGCTCGCTGACCAAGTCCCTGGTCCGTGAGCGCGTCATCAAGGAGAAGAAGCGCATCGACGGCCGTGGGGTGACGGACATCCGTACCCTCGCCGCCGAGGTCGAGGCCATCCCGCGCGTGCACGGCTCCGCGCTGTTCGAGCGTGGCGAGACCCAGATCCTGGGCGTCACCACCCTCAACATGCTCCGCATGGAGCAGCAGCTGGACACCCTCTCCCCGGTGACCCGCAAGCGCTACATGCACAACTACAACTTCCCGCCGTACTCCGTCGGCGAGACCGGCCGCGTCGGTTCGCCGAAGCGCCGCGAGATCGGCCACGGCGCGCTCGCCGAGCGTGCGATCGTGCCGGTCCTCCCGACGCGCGAGGAGTTCCCCTACGCGATCCGTCAGGTGTCCGAGGCCCTCGGCTCCAACGGTTCGACGTCCATGGGCTCGGTCTGCGCCTCCACCATGTCGCTGCTGAACGCCGGTGTGCCGCTGAAGGCCCCCGTCGCCGGTATCGCCATGGGCCTCATCTCCGAGGAGATCGACGGCAAGACGCACTACGTCGCCCTCACCGACATCCTCGGTGCGGAGGACGCGTTCGGCGACATGGACTTCAAGGTCGCCGGTACGAAGGAGTTCGTCACCGCCCTCCAGCTCGACACCAAGCTGGACGGCATCCCGGCCTCCGTCCTGGCCGCGGCCCTCAAGCAGGCCCGCGACGCGCGTCTGCACATCCTCGACGTGATGATGGAGGCCATCGACACGCCGGACGAGATGTCCCCCAACGCCCCGCGGATCATCACCGTCAAGATCCCCGTGGACAAGATCGGTGAGGTCATCGGCCCCAAGGGCAAGATGATCAACCAGATCCAGGAGGACACCGGCGCCGAGATCACGATCGAGGACGACGGCACCATCTACATCGGTGCCGCCGACGGCCCGGCCGCCGAGGCCGCCCGCGCCACGATCAACGGCATCGCCAACCCGACCATGCCGGAGGTCGGCGAGCGCTACCTGGGCACGGTCGTCAAGACCACGACCTTCGGCGCGTTCGTCTCCCTGATGCCGGGCAAGGACGGCCTGCTGCACATCTCGCAGATCCGCAAGCTCGCCGGTGGCAAGCGCGTGGAGAACGTCGAGGACGTGCTCGGCGTCGGTGCCAAGGTCCAGGTCGAGATCGCCGAGATCGACCAGCGCGGCAAGCTCTCGCTGATCCCGGTCATCGAGGGCGAGGACGGCGACGAGGCTAAGGACGAGTCCGCCAAGTGACGTCCCGTAGTACACGGAAGACGGCCCGCACCTCTTCGGAGGGGCGGGCCGTCGCCCGTACCCAAACGCTTCTCAAGGGCGAGAACGGCATCGGCACGGTCCGTCGCACCACCCTCCCCGGTGGCCTGCGCATCGTCACCGAGACCCTGCCGTCCGTGCGCTCCGCCACCTTCGGCATCTGGGCGAACGTCGGTTCCCGCGACGAGACGCCCACGCTGAACGGCGCCACCCACTACCTGGAACACCTGCTCTTCAAGGGCACGGCCAAGCGCAGCGCGCTGGACATCTCCGCCGCCATCGACGCGGTCGGCGGTGAGATGAACGCGTTCACGGCGAAGGAGTACACCTGCTACTACGCCCGGGTCCTCGACACCGACCTGCCGCTCGCCATCGACGTCGTCTGTGACATGCTCACGGGCTCGCTCATCGACGCCGCCGACGTCGACGCCGAGCGCGGGGTGATCCTCGAAGAGATCGCCATGACCGAGGACGACCCCGGCGACTGCGTGCACGACCTGTTCGCGCACACCATGCTGGGCGACACGCCCCTGGGCCGCCCGGTCCTCGGCACCGTCGACACCATCAACGCCCTCGACCGCGACCGGATCGCGCGCTTCTACAAGAAGCACTACGACCCGACCCACCTGGTCGTGGCCGCGGCCGGCAACGTCGACCACGCCAAGGTCGTCCGCCAGGTGCGGGCCGCCTTCGAGAAGGCCGGTGCCCTGGGCCGTACGGACGCGGTCCCGGTCGCCCCGCGCTCCGGCTCCCGCATCATCCGCACCGCCGGCCGCGTGGAGCTGCTGGGCCGCAAGACCGAGCAGGCGCACGTCGTCCTCGGCATGCCCGGCCTGGCCCGCACCGACGAGCGCCGCTGGGCGCTCGGCGTGCTCAACACGGCCCTCGGCGGCGGCATGAGCTCCCGGCTCTTCCAGGAGGTCCGGGAGAAGCGCGGACTCGCCTACTCCGTCTACTCCTACACCTCGGGCTACGCCGACTGCGGCCTCTTCGGCGTCTACGCCGGCTGCCGCCCGAGCCAGGTCCACGACGTCCTCAAGATCTGCCGCGACGAGCTCGACAAGGTCGCGGCGGACGGGCTGACGGACGAGGAGATCACCCGCGCCGTCGGACAGCTCTCCGGCTCCACGGTGCTGGGCCTGGAGGACACCGGTGCACTGATGAACCGCATCGGCAAGAGCGAGCTGTGCTGGGGCGACCAGATGTCCGTCGACGACATGCTGGCCCGCATCGCGGCCGTCACCCCGGACGAGGTCCGCTCGGTGGCCCGCGATGTACTGGGGCAGCGTCCTTCGCTGTCCGTCATCGGCCCGTTGAAGGACAAGCAGGCGGCCAGGCTCGACGAAGCCGTGGCCTGAGCGGCCTCAGCGGCCTCAGCGGCCTTTCGAGCCCGAGAGTAAGGAAGCACCAAGGATGAGCAAGCTGCGCGTGGCGGTCATCGGCGCCCACGGCCGGATCGGCTCCGAGGCCGTACGGGCCGTCGAAGCCGCCGACGACATGGAACTGGTGGCCGCGCTGGGCCGGGGCGACAGGCTGGAGACCCTGACCGAGGCCGGTGCCCAGGTCGCGGTCGAGCTGACCCACCCCGACTCGGTGATGGACAACCTCGAGTTCTGCGTCGCCAACGGCATCCACGGCGTCGTCGGCACCACCGGCTGGACCGAGGACCGCCTCGCGCGGCTGACCGGCTGGCTCGACGCCAAGCCGGGCACCGGCGTGCTCATCGCGCCGAACTTCTCCATCGGCGCCGTGCTCACGATGACCTTCGCCCGGCAGGCGGCCCGCTTCTTCGAGTCCGTCGAGGTCGTCGAGCTGCACCACCCCAACAAGGCGGACGCCCCCTCCGGCACCGCCACCCGTACCGCCCAGCTCATCGCCGAGGCCCGCCGGGAAGCGGGCTGCGCCCCGCAGCCCGACGCCACCACCACGGCCCTGGAGGGCGCGCGCGGCGCGGACGTCGACGGGGTGCCGGTGCACGCCGTACGGCTGCGCGGCCTGCTCGCCCACCAGGAGGTGCTGTTCGGTGACGCCGGCGAGACGCTGACCATCCGGCACGACTCGCTGCACCACAGTTGCTTCATGCCGGGCATCCTGCTGGGCGCCCGCCGCGTGGTGGACACCCCCGGGCTGACCTTCGGCCTGGAAAACTTCCTGGACCTGGGCTGAGCACCGTGCGCGCCAAAATCGTCTATTTCGCCCTGGCCGCCGTCCTGGTCGTGTACTTCGTCCTGGTCGGCAGCCGCGGCGTCATGCTCATCCAGCAGGGCACGGCCATCACCGTCACCTTCGGCGCGGCGGTGCTGGTCCTGCCGTTCATCGGTGCCTGGTTCCTCTACCAGACCACCAAGTTCGCGCGCGACGCCAACCGGCTGGCACGGGAACTGGAGGCCGAGGGCGGCCTTCCGGTCGACGAGCTCGTACGGACGCCGAGCGGCCGCATCGACCGGGACTCGGCGGACGCGGTCTTCGCCCGCCGCCAGGCGGAGACGGAGGACGCCCCCGGCGACTGGCGCAGCTGGTTCCGGCTGGCCGTCGCCTACCACGACGCCCGCGACACACCCCGGGCCCGCAAGGCGATGCAGCGGGCGATCGCCCTGCACGACGGGCGGCCGGTACGGGCGGACGCGTAGATCTTCTGAAACGTTGTGAGGGGGGCACCTTCGGGTGCCCCCCTCACAACGTTTCCCACGGCGCTAGCCGCGCACTTCCGACCGGATTCCCACTCTGACGAGCCGCAGCGCGACGGCGATCGTGACGGCGGCGACCACCAGGCAGACGCCCGCGATGGGCCAGGAGCCCGCCAGGACGATGATCAGCGCGGAGAAGAGCAGATAGGCGGCGAGGAGCAGCAGCAGCGCGGCGCCGCCGACTTGCCAGGGCGTGGGGCGGTACGGGCGTCGACGCTCGTCGTCCCCGTGGGACGAGGGCGTGGCCGTCAGAAAGGGCAGGGGCATTGGGCGAGGCTATCGATGCACGAGAGGTCCGGCCACGTCAGGGTGGCCGGACCTCGGTCGTGTCGTCGGTCAGCGCCTGATCAGCGGCTGTCCCTGGCTTCCGACTGCTGGGTGTGGTGCGTGCTCTGCGCGCCTGCCTGGAGCGAGGGCATTCCGAACAGCAGCGCCCCCACGAGCCCCGCCGTGACCGTCAGCCCCACGAGCGCACGACCGGCTATCTGCGAGCGGCTCGCGCGGTCTCGGGGCGGCGGCGTGACGTTGCTGCGGTAACGCTCTGCCTCGGCGACGAAGGCGAACGGCACGGGCTCTCGCCGGCGGAACATGAAGCTCTCCTAGGAACCTCGAGGTGTGCTGTCACACAGAAAGACGTTCGAATCACCCCTATGGTGCCCGTTTTCTGTGACTTCTGTGAAAAATCTCAACCGGGGCCACGGCTTTCCCGGTGGCCCCGCTCTGTCGGAGGCCGACTGTCAGTGGCGGCCCGTAGGCTGGGCGCCGCCCCAGAACGCAATTGGAAGGACCCCGCCGGTGACCGACAGCCCCACCGAGAGCGCCAAGCCCACTTTCCGCGGCGATGTGACCGTCGAGCTGGTCAAGCACAGCGCGGCCGACACCGACGTGCTGTGGGCGGCCCGCGTCTCCACCGCCGGTGAGCAGTCCCTGGAAGAGATCACCAAGGACCCCGAGCGGTCCAAGGGGCTCATCAACTACCTGATGCGCGACCGCCACGGCAGCCCCTTCGAGCACAACTCGATGACCTTCTTCATCAGCGCCCCGATCCTGGTCTTCCGCGAGTTCATGCGCCACCGCGTCGGCTGGTCGTACAACGAGGAGTCCGGCCGCTACCGCCAGCTCGAGCCGGTCTTCTACGTCCCGGGCGCGGACCGCAAGCTGGTCCAGGAGGGCCGTCCCGGCAAGTACGTCTTCGTCGAGGGCACCCAGGAGCAGCACGACCTGACCACCCGCGTCATGGAGGACTCCTACCGCCAGGCGTACGAGGCGTACCAGGAGATGCTCGCCGCGGGCGTCGCCCGCGAGGTCGCCCGCTCGGTCCTGCCGGTCGGCCTGTTCTCCTCCATGTACGCCACCTGCAACGCCCGTTCGCTGATGCACTTCCTCGGGCTGCGCACCCAGCACGAGCAGGCGGCCGTGCCCTCCTTCCCGCAGCGGGAGATCGAGATGGTCGGCGAGAAGATGGAGGCGGAGTGGGCCAAGCTCATGCCGCTGACCTACGCCGCCTTCAACAAGAACGGTCGCGTCGCGCCGTAGGGCGTGGACGCTGTGTGACGGGGCACGGGGGCGGGCCGACGGGGAGGCCCTGGCGTACGCACCAGTAGCAAGGTGTCCGTATTGCGGCTTTTCGTTACCTTCATCTAGGCTGAACAAACGGACCCGGCACTGCTTGAACCCCCGAGCAGGCAGTGCCGGGATCCCTTTCGCACTCCCCGAGGGAGCACCTCACGGTGAGCAACGAGTAGCGTGGCCCCCATGGCTCCGACCTCCACACCGCAGACGCCCTTCGGGCGGGTCCTGACCGCCATGGTCACGCCCTTCACCGCAGATGGCGCCCTTGATCTCGACGGTGCCCAGCGACTGGCTGCGCATCTGGTCGACGCCGGGAACGACGGCCTCGTCGTCAACGGCACCACCGGCGAGTCCCCCACCACCAGCGACGCGGAGAAAGCGCAGCTCGTCCGCGCGGTGGTCGAAGCGGTCGGGGACCGCGCCCACGTCGTCGCCGGAGCCGGCACCAACGACACCCACCACAGCGTCGAGCTCGCCCGCGCGGCCGAGAAGGCGGGCGCCCACGGCCTGCTCGCCGTCACGCCGTACTACAACAAGCCCCCGCAAGAGGGCCTCTTCCGGCACTTCACCGCGCTCGCCGACGCCACCGGACTCCCGGTGATGCTCTACGACATCCCCGGCCGCAGCGGAGTCCAGCTCGAGACCGAGACCATCGTCCGGCTCGCGGAGCACCCCCGGATCGTCGCCAACAAGGACGCCAAGGGCGACCTCGGCAGCGCCGGCTGGGCCATGGCCCGCTCGGGCCTCGCCTGGTACTCCGGCGACGACATGCTCAACCTGCCGCTGCTGTCCATCGGCGCCGTCGGCTTCGTCTCCGTCGTCGGCCACGTGGTGACCCCCGAGCTGCGCGCCCTGCTCGACGCCCACCTCGCCGGCGACATCGCCGAGGCGGCCGCGATCCACCGGCGACTGCTCCCGGTCTACACCGGCATGTTCCGCACCCAGGGCGTCATGACCACCAAGGCCGCCCTCACCCTGCAGGGCCTGCCCGCGGGCCCGCTGCGACTGCCGATGATCGAGCTCACCCCGGAGGAGACCGAACAGCTCAAGCGGGACCTCGCCGCAGGCGGAGTCAAGCTCTAGCGGACGGCACACCCCGCGCCCCCGTCGCACGGCGGGCGCCCACAGACTTCACAACTGAACATCGAAAACAACTGCAAGTGCACGAATGTCGCGTGCGTCATGGGCCCAAAGGCGGGCCTGTGGCACGCGTGGTGAGGAGAGTCTTTTGAGCCACCCGCATCCTGAACTCGGTCCGCCGCCGAAGCTTCCCGAGGGCGGTCTGCGCGTCACGCCCCTCGGCGGTCTCGGTGAGATCGGCCGCAACATGACGGTCTTCGAGTACGACGGCCGCCTGCTGATCGTCGACTGCGGAGTGCTCTTCCCCGAGGAGGAGCAGCCCGGAGTCGACCTGATCCTGCCGGACTTCAGCTCGATCCGCGATCGTCTCGACGACATCGAGGGCATCGTGCTCACGCACGGTCACGAGGACCACATCGGTGGTGTCCCGTACCTGCTGCGCGAGAAGCCGGACATCCCGCTGATCGGCTCCAAGCTGACCCTCGCCCTGATCGAGGCCAAGCTCCAGGAGCACCGCATCCGCCCCTACACCCTTGAGGTGCAGGAGGGGCACCGCGAGCGCGTCGGCCCGTTCGACTGCGAGTTCATCGCGGTCAACCACTCCATCCCGGACGCCCTCGCGGTCGCCATCCGCACCCCGGCCGGCATGGTCGTGCACACCGGCGACTTCAAGATGGACCAGCTTCCGCTGGACCGCCGCCTCACCGACCTGCCCGCCTTCGCGCGGCTCGGCGAGGAGGGCATCGACCTGCTGCTCGTGGACTCCACGAACGCCGAGGTCCCCGGCTTCGTACCGCCGGAGCGGGACATCTCCAATGTGCTGCGCCAGGTCTTCGCCAATGCGCAGAAGCGCATCATCGTGGCCAGCTTCGCCAGCCACGTCCACCGCATCCAGCAGATCCTGGACGCCGCGCACGAGTACGGCCGCCGGGTCGCCTTCGTCGGCCGCTCCATGGTCCGCAACATGGGCATCGCCCGTGACCTGGGCTATCTGCGGGTCCCGGCGGGCCTCGTGGTGGACGTCAAGACGCTGGACGACCTGCCGGACGACGAGGTCGTGCTGGTCTGCACCGGTTCCCAGGGCGAGCCGATGGCCGCGCTGTCCCGGATGGCCAACCGCGACCACCAGATCCGGATCGTCCAGGGCGACACGGTCATCCTGGCCTCGTCCCTGATCCCGGGCAACGAGAACGCGGTCTACCGCGTGATCAACGGCCTCACCCGATGGGGCGCCAACGTCGTCCACAAGGGCAACGCCAAGGTCCACGTCTCGGGCCACGCCTCCGCGGGCGAGCTGCTGTACTTCTACAACATCTGCAAGCCGAAGAACCTGATGCCGGTCCACGGCGAGTGGCGGCACCTGCGGGCGAACGCGGAGCTCGGCGCCCTCACGGGCGTTCCGAAGAACCACATCGTGATCGCCGAGGACGGCGTCGTGGTGGACCTGGTGAACGGCGCCGCGAAGATCGTCGGCAAGGTCCAGGCCGGTTATGTGTACGTCGACGGCCTGTCGGTCGGCGATGTCACCGAGTCCTCGCTCAAGGACCGCCGCATCCTCGGTGACGAGGGCATCATCTCCGTCTTCCTCGTCGTCGACAGCACGACGGGCAAGCTCGTGGGCGGCCCGCAGATCCACGCGCGCGGCTCGGGCATCGAGGACTCCATGTTCTCCGCGGTGAGCCCGAAGATCGAGGAGGCCATCGCCAAGTCGGCCTCCGACGGCGTGCTGGAGCCCCACCAGGTCCAGCAGCTCGTCCGCCGGACCGTGGGCAAGTGGGTGTCCGACACCTACCGCCGACGCCCGATGATCCTCCCCGTGGTCGTCGAGGTCTGACGCTGAATCAGCCGACTGGACGGCCGCCCCGGCCCCGATTTGCGTCCGGGCGTGGCCGTCCAGTAGGTTTACGGCTCCACCGCAGCGGGAACCCCAAAGCGCTTCAGGCGTGCGGGATCTTCCAAAGCGGCTGGGAAATCCGACTCGGAGAGATCTGATAAAGTCGGTGAAGCCGGAAAGCGAAAGCGAGAAGGCAAACCCCGCTCCAACAGGGGGCCGGAAACGGAATTCGGGCCGGAAACGGGCCGGGAAACGGATCTGGTAAGGTTGGAAACAACGAAGGGAAGCGCCCGGAGGAAAGCCCGAGAGGGTGAGTACAAAGGAAGCGTCCGTTCCTTGAGAACTCAACAGCGTGCCAAAAGTCAACGCCA
>NZ_JBSFWT010000024.1:0-84926 GCF_053594975.1 Streptomyces sp. NPDC002537 | reverse complement strand
GGGCTGAGTTGTGCGGGCCGTAGCCGGCACATCCAGCCCGTCCGGCGTTTGAGGACAGCGCGCGAAGCGTGCTTCGGGGTCCGGGGCGGAGCCCCGGATCAGTCCTCGCCCAGCGGCGAGCGCACCGGTTCGACCAGTACCGTCACGATGCGGTTGCGCCGTCCCGCCGCCGCCTCGGCGGTCAGCCGCAGAGCCCGCATACCGCCGGCGTCGGCGAGGCCGTACTCCGCCAGCCCCACTTCGGCCATCGCGCCGGCGATGGGCACGCGCCCCAGAGCCTTGGCCAGGAGCCCGCCGACGGTCTCCACGTCCTCGTCGTCCAGCTCCAGGCCGTAGAGCTCGCCGAGGTCGCCGATGTCGAGCCGGGCGGTGACGCGGTAGCGGCCGTCGCCGAGTTCCTCGACGGGCGGGAGCTCCCGGTCGTACTCGTCGGTGATCTCGCCGACGATCTCCTCCAGGATGTCCTCGATCGTGACGATGCCCGCCGTGCCGCCGTACTCGTCGATGACGACGGCGCAGTGGTTGCGCTGCTGCTGCATCTCGCGCAGCAGGTCGCCCGCATTCTTGGTGTCGGGGACGAACACGGCGGGCCGCATCGCCGTCGACACCAGCTCGGACTCGGCGTCCCGGCTGATGTGGGTCTTGCGGGCGAGGTCCTTGAGGTAGACGACGCCGACGATGTCGTCCTCGCTCTCACCGGTCACCGGTATCCGGGAGAACCCGGAGCGCAGGGCCAGGGTGAGCGCCTGACGGATCGTCTTGCCGCGCTCGATGACCACCAGGTCGGTGCGCGGCACCATCACCTCGCGGACGAGCGTGTCGCCGAGTTCGAAAACGGAGTGCACCATGCGGCGCTCCTCGTCCTCGATCAGCGACTCCTTCTCCGCCAGGTCGACCATCGCCCGCAGCTCCGCCTCCGAGGCGAAGGGCCCCTTGCGGAAGCCCTTGCCGGGGGTGAGGGCGTTGCCGAGGAGGATCAGCAGCTGGGGCACCGGGCCCATGATCCGGGCGAGCGGCAGCAGCACATACGCGGCGGCCGTCGCGGTGCCCAGCGGGTGCTGGCGGCCGATGGTGCGCGGGGAGACCCCGACGGCCACATAGCTGACGAGCACCATCACCGCGATGGCGACGGTCAGCGCCTGCCAGGTGGCCGCGAACTCCCGCAGGCAGACGTAGGTGACGAGGACGCCCGCCGCCATCTCGCAGGCGACGCGCACCAGCAGCGCCACGTTCAGATAGCGGGTCGGGTCGGCGGCGACGGCCATCAGCCGGGCGCTGCCGCGCTTCCCCGACCGGACGGCCTCCTCCGCCCGGAACCGGGTGGTCCGGGCGAGGCCCGCCTCGGCGCAGGCGGCCAGCCAGGCGATGACGAGCAGCAGGACCGCGACCGCGATCAGCCGCCCGGTCACGTGAACGTCGGAGCCGGGGACGGCCCCTCGATGCCGCGCTCGGCGCGCCAGCCGTCGACGATCGCCGCCTGGAGCCCGAACATCTCCGCCTTCTCCTCGGGCTCCTCGTGGTCGTAACCCAGGAGGTGGAGGACGCCGTGGACGGTGAGCAACTGGAGCTCCTCGTCCATGGAGTGCCCGGTCGGCGCCTCCTCGCCCTGCTTCTTCGCGACCTCGGGGCAGAGCACGATGTCACCGAGCAGCCCCTGCGGCGGCTCGTCGTCGTCCTTGGCGGGCGGCCGCAGCTCGTCCATCGGGAAGGACATCACGTCGGTGGGCCCGGGGAGGTCCATCCACTGGATGTGGAGCTGCTCCATGGCCTCGGCGTCGACAACGATGACCGAGAGTTCGGAGAGCGGGTGGATGCGCATCCGGGCGAGGGCGTAGCGGGCGACATCGAGGACCGCCTGCTCGTCGATGTCGGTGCCGGATTCGTTGTTGACGTCGATTGCCATGGGATTGCGTGACTTACTTTCCGTTGCGGCTGTCGTACT
This sequence comes from Streptomyces sp. NPDC002537, assembly GCF_053594975.1. Taxonomy (NCBI): domain Bacteria; kingdom Bacillati; phylum Actinomycetota; class Actinomycetes; order Kitasatosporales; family Streptomycetaceae; genus Streptomyces; species Streptomyces sp. NPDC002537. Next base: position 82,984 of record NZ_JBSFWT010000024.1, on the reverse strand, counting down.
GCTCGTACGCGTCGACAATACGGCCGACAAGCTTGTGCCGGACCACGTCGTTGCTGGTGAGCCGGGAGAAGTGGACGTCCTCCACGCCTTCCAGGATCTCCTGGACCTGACGCAGGCCGCTCTTGGTGCCGCCCGGGAGGTCGACCTGGGTGATGTCACCGGTGATGACGATCTTCGAGTCGAAGCCCAGCCGGGTGAGGAACATCTTCATCTGCTCGGGGCTCGTGTTCTGGGCCTCGTCGAGAATGATGAAGGCGTCGTTCAACGTCCTTCCACGCATATATGCGAGCGGCGCCACCTCGATCGTCCCCGCGGCCATCAGGCGCGGGATCGAGTCGGGGTCGAGCATGTCGTGCAGGGCGTCGTAGAGCGGCCGCAGATAGGGGTCGATCTTCTCGTAGAGCGTGCCGGGCAGGAAGCCGAGCCGCTCGCCCGCCTCGACGGCCGGCCGGGTCAGGATGATCCGGTTGACCTGCTTGGACTGGAGTGCCTGGACGGCCTTGGCCATGGCCAGGTAGGTCTTCCCGGTGCCCGCGGGGCCGATGCCGAAGACGACCGTGTGCTTGTCGATGGCGTCGACATAGCGCTTCTGGTTGAGCGTCTTGGGGCGGATGGTGCGGCCGCGGCTGGAGAGGATGTTCTGGGTGAGGACCTCGGCGGGGGTCTCCTCCGCGCCTTCCTCGTCCCGAAGCATGGCGATCGACCGTTCCACCGCGTCCTCCGTCATCGGCGCGCCCGTACGGAGCACCAGCATCATCTCGTCGAACAGGCGCTGCACGAGGGCGACTTCCCGGGGGTCCCCGCTGGCGCTGACCTCATTGCCCCGGACATGTATGTCGGTACCGGGGAAGGCTTTCTCGATCACGCGCAGGAGCGAGTCCCCGGAGCCCAGGACCGTCACCATGGGGTGCTTGGCCGGGACGGTGAACCGGGCTGTGGCCTGCGGCTGTGTGGGTGTCTGAGTCATGGGCCGGCTCTGGGGCCTGCTCATCCCTCTTTCCGTGTCCGTCTGGGTCTGTCTGGTCCGTCTGGTCCGTCTGCTGTGTCTTCAGGGTACGTCGGTGGTCCGACAGGTCAGAGAGGTTTTACGGCTGGCGGAAGCCCAGCGTGGGCACCGCCCGGCGGAGCGGCCAGGGGCGGGCGGCGGCGGGCAGCAGGCCGTCGAGGAAGGCGTAGCGGCGCAGGGCGACCGGCGGCAGGTCGTCGTAGGACCGCACGTGCTTCCACCAGGTGGCGATCTCCGCCCAGCCGGGCGCGGACAGTGACCCCCCGAATTCCTGTACGGACAGGGCGGCGGTCAGGCCCGCGAAGGCCAGCCGGTCGGCGAGCGGCCAGCCGGCCAGGGTGCCGGTGACGAAGCCCGCGACGAAGACGTCGCCCGCGCCGGTGGGGTCGAGCGCCTCGACGGCGATCGCGGGCACCTCGGCGCTCTCGCCCGTGCCGCTGTCGACCGCGAACGCGCCCTTCTCGCCCATGGTGACGACGGCGACCGGCACCTTCTCGGCGAGCGCGCGGGCGGCGGCGCGCGGGCAGTCGGTCCGGGTGTAGCGCATGGCCTCCTCGGCGTTGGGCAGGAACGCCTCGCAGTGCTCCAGATCGGCGAGGTCGGCCGGGTCCCAGCGGCCCGTCTCGTCCCAGCCGACGTCGGCGAAGACCCGGCTGCCGCGGCGGGCGGCGCTCGCGATCCACTCCTCCTGCTTCCCGGGCACCAGCAGGGCGACGGCGGCCCTCGCCGGGGGCGGGCACTCGGGGGCGGGCCCCTCCGGCGGCGGGGCCTCGTGCCCGTGGGAGATCATCGTCCGCTCGCCCTCGTAGGCCATGGACACGGTGACCGGCGAGTGCCAGCCGGGGACCGTGCGCGACAGCGCCAGGTCGATGCCCTCGCCCCGGGAGAGCGCCTCCCAGCAGTACTCGCCGTACATGTCGTCGCCGAAGGCGGCGGCCAGCGAGGTGCGCAGTCCCAGCCGGGCGAGCGCGGTGGCCATGTTGGCGATGCCGCCGGGGCTGGACCCCATGCCACGGGCCCAGGACTCGGTGCCCCGGACCGGCGCGGAGTCCAGGCCGGTGAAGATGATGTCGAGGAAGACCGTCCCGGTGAGGTAGACATCGGTCTCCGGGTCGCCCGCGGCGCGCACCTCCGCGAGGGGGTCGAGACAGGGGGCGGCCGCCGCGCCGGCGAAGCGGCCGGGTCCCTCACCGCCCTCCTGTGAGCGCTCGCGGGGGAAGGCCGACTGCGGTGCCGCATGAGGCGAAATGATCGTCATGCTCGCGCTGCTCCTCTCACGGGGTGCGGGTCCGGACAGTCTGCCCGATGCTGCGATACGTTCCGTTCCATGAGGCTGACGATTCTCGGCGGTGGCGGTTTCCGGGTGCCCTTGGTGCACCGGGCCCTGTTGGACGACGCGCGGCGCGGCACTCCCGGCCGCTGTACCGAACTCGTGCTCTACGACACGGACTCCATGCGTCTGCGGGTGATCGCGTCCGTGCTGGCGGCGCAGGCCGCGGAGGTGCCGGACGCGCCGGTGGTGCGGATCGCCCGCGACCTCGACGACGCCCTGCGCGGCACGGACTTCGTGTTCTCGGCGATCCGGGTCGGCGGTACGGCCGGACGGGTGCGGGACGAACGGATCGCCCTCAACGAGGGCGTGCTGGGGCAGGAGACCGTCGGCGCGGGCGGTGTGCTGTACGGACTGCGGACGATCCCCGTGGCGCTGCGTATCGCCGAGCGGGTCGCGGCGGTCGCCCCCGATGCCTGGGTCATCAACTTCACCAATCCCGCGGGGATGGTGACGCAGGCGATGGCGGAGGTGCTGGGCGAACGCGTCATCGGGATCTGTGATTCACCCGTGGGGCTGGTGCGGCGCGCGGCGCGGGCCGCGGGGGCCGACCCCGACCGGGTGACGTTCGACTATGTGGGGCTCAACCATCTGGGCTGGCTGCGGTCGTTGAAGCTGAACGGCAAGGATCTGCTGCCCGAACTCCTGGCGAACGAGGAGGACCTCGGCTCCTTCGAGGAGGGCAAACTCTTCGGATCCGAACTGCTCCGGGCCCTGGGCGTGCTGCCCAACGAGTACCTGCACTACTACTACTTCCGCCGCGAGACGCTGCGTTCGGTGCTCGAAGCCGTCGAGACCCGCGGGGAGTTCCTCGACCAGCAGCAGGGCGGATTCTTCGACGAGGCCGCCAAGTCGCCCGAGCGGGCGTACCCGCTGTGGGAGCGGACCCGGCTGCACCGCGAGCAGACCTACATGGCGGAGAGCCGGGCCGCGAGCGGCGGCTGGCAGCGCGACTCCTGCGACCTGGAGGGCGGCGGCTACGACCAGGTGGCACTCGCCCTGATGCGGGCCGTGGCCAGGGACGAGCGCACCCGGCTGATCCTCAACGTCCCCAATGGCACGACCGTCCCGGCGCTGGACCCCGAGGCCATCATCGAGACGGTGTGCGAGGTGGGCGCCGACGGCGCGAGACCGCTGCCGTGCGCCCCCGTCAGCGAGCACCAGCTCGGGCTGATGCTCCAGCTCAAGGCCGTGGAACGGGCCGCGATCGACGCGGCCGTGCGCAAGGACCGCCGCTCCGCGCTCCGCGCCCTGGCCCTGCACCCCCTGGTCGACTCCCCCGTGGCGGCGGCCCGCATCCTCGACCACGCGGCGCCCGGCACCGGTTCGGACGGCTGGACCTCCCCCGCCCGACGGCAGGAACCCACGGCGGTCTGACGGACATCGGGCCCCTCCACCGGGGTCCGGTGGTCCGGAACGTGATTCTTCGCGCGTAGACGAGCGGGTGGACGGGCAGGCAGACGGGCGGAAAACACACCCCCATACCCTTGACCAGAACCCGCCAAACCTCATAGTTTCGCGCTGCACCCACCATGTTCACCTTGGAGTCTCCGTGCAGCCCTCCCTCTCGTTCCAGCGCAAGCGCGTCCGTATCGCGGCGGTCACCGCGGCGGTCGCCCTCGGCACCGGCCTCTACGCGGCGGGCGCGGCCAGCGCCGACCACTCCGCTCCGCGCACGGACAAGGAGATCCCGAACCTTTCCAAGGTCGAGGACAAGATCAAGGCGTACTACGGCGACACCGTGGACAAGGCGGGGCAGCACTACGCGTCGCCGGACAGCAACTACGCCAAGCAGCTCGCGGACATCCAGAAGAAGGCCAAGGGCCAGCTGGAGCACGCCGTCAAGAACACGTCCGGCAAGAAGGGCGCGAAGCCCGCAATCGTCCTGGACGTCGACGACACCACCCTGCTGACCTACAACTACGAGCTCCAGCAGGGCTTCCACTTCACGCCGGAGTCCCAGGACGCGTACCTGAAGTCCACGGACATGGCCCCGGTCTTCGGCATGCCGCAGCTCGTCAACTGGGCGCAGTCCAAGGGCATCACGGTCTTCTACGTCACCGGGCGCGACGAGCACCAGCGCGACTGGAGCGTCCGCAACCTCAAGAACGCGGGCTACAAGCCGGCCGCCGACCCGGCGCACTTCTTCCTGAAGAACAAGAAGACGCCCCCGGCGTACCTCTCGTGCGGCGCCTCCTGCACGACGGTCCAGTACAAGTCCGGCACGCGCAAGCACATCGAGTCGCAGGGCTACCGGATCGTCGGCAACTTCGGCGACCAGTACAGCGACCTCGAGGGCGGCTACGCCACCCACACGTACAAGCTCCCGAACCCGATGTACTTCCTGCCGTAAGGGCTCCGCCCGCAGGCCGGTTCACCGCCTGCGGGCAGGAGCGTCCCCCGGACTCCGTCCGGGGGTGCCCCCAGCAGCCGCGTTGCGGGGTCCGGGGCGCAGCCCCGGTTTCGGGAAGGGGCGGGGCTGGGGAAGAACTCACCGCCGACGCGGCACCGGCACGCGCATAAGGTCCCGCGCCACCGTCAGTTCCCCCTCGAAGCCCGCATCCCGGGCCTGCCGCTCGAAGACCTCGGGATCGTCGTACCGCTGCGAAAAATGCGTCAGCACCAGATGCCGCACCCCCGCCTCCGCGGCGGCGGACGCGGCCTGACCCGCCGTCAGATGACCGTGTTCGACGGCCAGTGACTCGTCCTCGTCCAGGAACGTGGACTCGATGACGAGCATGTCGCACCCCTCGGCGAGCGCGTACACCCCGTCGCACAGCCGTGTGTCCATCACGAACGCGAACCGCTGCCCGCGCCGCACCTCGCTCACGTCGTCGAGGGTGACCCCGTCGAGCTCGCCGTCCCGCTGGAGGCGGCCCACGGCGGGCCCGGTGATGCCGTGCCCGGCCAGGAGTCCGGGCAGCATGCGGCGGCCGTCGGGTTCGGTCAGGCGGTAGCCGTACGACTCGACGGGGTGCGAGAGCCTGCGCGCCTCCAGGACGTACGCGGGGGTCTCGGCGAGCACCGCGCCCTCGCCCGAGACCGGCGCCTCGACCAGTTTCACGGTCTCGCGGTACGCCGTGGCGTACCGCAGCCGGTCGAAGAAGCGCTGCCCGCTCCTCGGATAGTGCGCGGTGACCGGGTGCGGCACCCGGTCGAGGTTGATGCGCTGGACGACCCCGGCCAGACCGAGCGAGTGGTCACCGTGGAAGTGGGTGACGCAGATCCGGTCGAGGTCGTGCGCGGCCACCCCCGCCCGCAGCATCTGCCGCTGCGTCCCCTCACCGGGGTCGAAGAGCAGGCCCTCGCCGTCCCAGCGCAGCACATAGCCGTTGTGGTTGCGGTGCCGGGTGGGCACCTGGCTGGCGGTGCCGAGGACGACGAGTTCACGTACGGACAAGGGGCTCTCCGATCTAGCCGGGAGGCCAGTTGAGGGACCGGCCGCCCAGGACGTGGGCGTGCGCGTGGAACACGGTCTGCCCGGCGCCCGCGCCCGTGTTGAAGACGATCCGGAAGCCGCTCTCCGCGATCCCGGACAGCTTGGCGACCTCTTCCGCCGCGCCCAGTATGTCCGCGGCGACCTGCGGCTCCGCGGCGGCCAGCGAACCGGCGTCGGGGTAGTGGACCTTGGGGATCACCAGGACGTGCGTGGGCGCCTGGGGGTTGATGTCCTGGAAGGCCACGGTCGTCTCCGTCTCACGGACGACGGTCGCCGGCACCTTCCCCGCGGCAATCTTGCAGAACAGGCAATCGGCCTGCGGTTCTCCCGCCACCGGTGGCTCCTCAGTGCTCGTCGGCTGATAATTGATCGCTACCCGGCGGATATTACCCGGGCACTTTCCAGCGCTTCGTCCTGGTCGCGAAGGTCATGCAGGCCGCCAGGCCGCCCAGGGCGGTGATGTTGAAGACGCCGAACAGCCATTGCGGGTCCAGGCGGACCGTCAGGTTCAGGATCGAGAAGAGGGTGCACCAGGCGGCGCCGAGGGCGATCGCGCGGAGGGCGGCGCTGCGGCGGGGCAGTTGTGTCACATAGCCGCGGACGCGGGCCGGGATGCGGTGCCGGACCCAGAGGAGGCAGCCGGTCCACAGCACGGCCATCGCCGCGATCGCGGCGAGCCGGGCGGGGAGGGGGATGGCCGGGGGCAGGTTGCGGCCGGGCTCGGAGGTGTCGGTCGCGATCATCGTGAAGATGGCGATGACGAAGCACGCGAGGGCGGGCCAGCAGGCGCGGCGCATCAGCTTGCCGGTGATGATCTGCAGGTTGTGGTGGGCGTGCCAGGAGTTGGGGTCGGCGGCGAGGGCCGCGGAGACGTCGCCGAGGGCCTCGTAGAGGTCGGCGTGGGGCTGTTCGGCCGCGAGGGCCGCGAGGTTGTTGCGGGCGTCGCCGTTGCCGGGGTCGAAGGTGAGCACGTGCCGCATGGCCTGCTCGCAGATGTCCTTGCGGCCCATGTCGTACGCCACGAGGTAGAGCGTGAAGTGGGCGGTGGTCAGCTCCGGGCTCAACCGGATGGCCTCCAGGGCCGTCGCATACGCCTCGCCGAGCCCCTCGCCGCCCGGCAGCGTCCGCAGCGCCTTCGCCAGCACCACCCGCGGGATGGGCTCCTGCGGGAGCAGCCGTACGCCCTCGCGGGCGGCGTCCACGGCGTCGTACGGCATGCCGTTGGCCCGGAAGGCCTCGCTCCGTCGCAGGTGGGCGTCCGCCTCGTCCGGGTTCACCCGCAGGGACTGCTCGGCGGCCTGCCGCGCGCCGTGGTAGTCCCGGGCCTCGAAGCGGCAGACGGCCAGCCGCTCCCAGGCCCGGGAGTCGTCCGGCTCCAGCGCCAGGTGCTCGCTCAGCGTCTTCCCGGCCTGCTCGTAGCGGCCGACCTCGATGAGGGCCATGGCACGGGCCACGGCGCCGGGGGTGGTGGTGCTCAAAGCATCTTCTTCCGCTTCAGGTACGCGAGCAGTTCGTCGTAGGCGCCGCCCTCGTTCGCGAACTGCGCCACGTTGCGGGCGGAGGCGAACCACGGTCCGGTGGACGGCCGCACCTGGTCGAGCGCGCCCAGCAGGTCGGACATCTCGATCATGCGGGCCTTGCCGGTCCGGATGGAGTCCAGCAGCGCGCGCTCCGCCGCGGACTCGCAGAGGTGCTGGAGGTCCGCGCCGGAGAACCCGTCGGTCCGCTTGGCCAGCTTGGCCAGGTCGATGTTGGCGACGGGCCGGTCCTTGAGGTGGTGGTGCAGGATGCCCTCGCGGGCCGGCTGGTCGGGCGGCAGGACCAGCAGCATCCGGTCGAGGCGGCCCGGACGGCGCAGGGCCGTGTCGACGTCCCACGGGTGGTTGGTGGCGGCGAGCACGAAGACGCCTTCGTTGGCGCTGCCGTTGACGCCGTCGAGCTCGGTGAGGAGCTGGTTGACGGTGGTGCGCATACCGGTGTTGCGGACCTGGCTGCGCTTGGCGCCGAGCGCGTCGATCTCGTCGAGGAAGAGCACGCACGGCGCGTTGCGGCGGGCGGTCTCGAAGAGCTGGCGCAGGTTGCGCTCGGAGTTGCCGATCCACATGTCGAGGACGTCGCTGATGGTGACCGCCATGAAGCGGGCGCCGAGCTCTCCGGCGACGGCGCGGGCGATGTACGTCTTGCCGCAGCCGGGCGGGCCGTACATCAGCAGTCCGCCGCGCAGGCTCTTGCCGTACAGCTTGCGCAGCTCGGGGTTGCGCATGGGGGCGAGAAAGGCGGCCTCCAGCCGCTCCTTGACCTCGTACATGCCGCCGACATCGGCGAGTTTGACACTGCCGGCCTCGACGTCCCAGAGGGACGAGCCGTCGTCGCCGTCATCGCCGTCGACGGCCAGCGGCGGGTGCGCTTCCTGCTCTCCCTGCGACTCCGGCTGCGACTCGACGAAGCGGGGCGGGATGACCTCGGACAGCTCGTTCTCGGCGCGCTTCCAGTCGTACGAGGCCGTCGCGCGCGGCGGCTCGGGGTCGGCGGCGGCCGGGGGCGCGACGGGGGGCGCGACGGCGCGGGCTATGAGCGCTTGCGCCTCGGTGTTGCCGGGGTCGCGCTGCAATGCGGCCGCCACCTGGGTGATGGCGTCCTGGCTGTGTCCCGCGTCGAGGAGGAGCTGGGCGAGGTGCAGGCGCAGGGGCACGTCGTCGGGGGCGGCGGCTACCGCGGCGCGCAGGCTCGTGATGAGCGGGGACTCGGACATGGCCACAGATTATTGCCGGGCCGGGTCCCTGGCCGGGGGCGGGGGGTGCGGGGTGGCGCACCGTCCCGCCGTTGCCTCCCCCAGCTACCTCCCCCAGACTCCGTCCGGGGGGACCCCCAGGAGGTGCCCCCAGCGGCGGGAGCGGCCTGCGGCCGCGTCCTCAATCGCCGGACGGGCTGGATGTGCAGACCGTGGTTCTTTGACCTGCGGCCCGCAGGCTACGGGTTACGCCAGCGAAATCAGCCCGTCCGGCGTTTGAGGACACCGCGCGAAGCGTGGTTGGGGGTCCGGGGGTCTCCCCCGGTTTCGGGAAGGGGCGGGGCTGGGGAACAAACCCCCTACTTGCCGTGAGACGACGGCGTGCAGCTCGGGGACGGGGAGCGGTCCGGCGGAGGCGGTGACCAGGTCGGGGTAGGGGTCGGGGTCGGGAACGGCGACCCCGACGGATGCGCCGACGCGCAGTCACCGAGCACCGTCACCGCGAACACCGTCTTCCCGTCCACCTTCCCGGTCAGCCTCCCCCGCACGCACGAGCCGTCGCCGTCGATCCCCGTGACCCGTCCGAAGACGATGATCTTCTGGCCGCCCCCGGTGCGGCCCTCGCAGTCGACACCGACGGCCGTGACGGGGCGCGGTGAGCCCTTGTCCGTGGTGCCGCCGCCCTCCTCCTTGCCGCTGCAGGTGAGCCAGCGCACGTAGTAGCCCTGGTCCTTCAGCCGGTCGGTGGCCCGCTTGCCGGTGGTGACGGCGGCGGTGATCGAGTCGAGGCCGTCGCCGGACGGCTGGCAGCCGCCGACGGCCACCAGCGCCGGGCCCACGAGCGCGGCCACCCCCACCGCGTACAGCACCCGTCGGCCCCGTATGCGCCTCAAAGCACCCATAGAGGGAGCTTCCCATTCGCGGGCGTCCGGCGGAAGTGGCACCCGGAAGCTGTTGGTCCGTCAAATCCCTTGCGTCGCCCATAAGTTCGGTAACACATGATTTATCAGTTCCGTACCTGGGTTTCACCCGACGCCCGTACCCTCTCCTGCGAAGGGGAGGCTCACGCGTACTGGGGAGTCGCGCGAGGGGGCAGTTCTTCGGTAGTGGGTCCTAGGGGGGACTTCTTTGCTCACGTCCGCGTTCGTCTGCGCCGTTTCCCTGGCGCTGTTCTGGATGGCCGCCTTCACGCTGTGGTGGCAGATGCACGCCTGGCGCACGCCCGAGACGCTCGCTTCGACCCGCTTCGAGCAGCCGACCGGTGAAAGCGCCCTGACCTTCTCGCTGTTGGTGCCGGCCCGGCACGAGCAGGCCGTGCTCGAACACACCGTCAAGCGCCTGCTGGAGTCGGCGCACTCCCGCTTCGAGATCCTGGTGATCGTCGGCCATGACGACCCGGAGACCGCGGCGGTCGCCGAACGCGCCGCGGCCGCCGCGCCGGACCGGGTGCGGGTGGTCGTCGACACGCATGTGAAGAAGAACAAGCCGAAGGCCCTCAACACGGCACTCCCGCACTGCCTGGGGCAGGTCGTCGGGGTCTTCGACGCCGAGGACCAGGTGCACCCGGAGCTGCTCGCGCATGTCGACCACGCCTTCCGCAGCACGGGCGCGGACGTGGTGCAGGGCGGCGTCCAGCTGATCAACTTCCATTCCAGCTGGTACAGCCTGCGCAACTGCCTGGAGTACTTCTTCTGGTTCCGCAGCCGCCTGCACCTGCATGCGCAGAAGGGGTTCATCCCACTGGGCGGCAACACCGTCTTCGTCCGTACGGACGTGCTGCGCGAGGCCCGCGGCTGGGATCCGGAGTGCCTCGCCGAGGACTGCGATTTGGGGGTGCGGCTGTCGAGCCGGGGCAAGCGTGTCGTCGTCGCGTACGACTCCGAGATGGTCACCCGCGAGGAGACGCCCGACACCCTGATGAGCCTGCTGAAGCAGCGCACCCGCTGGAACCAGGGTTTCCTGCAGGTCTACCGCAAACGGGACTGGTGCCGGCTGCCCACCGTCGGGCAGCGGATGCTCGCCCGCTACACCCTGATGACGCCGTTCATGCAGGCGTTCACCGGCGTCGTCATCCCGCTGAACATCCTGGTGACGCTCTTCCTGCATGTCCCGGTCTATATCGCCGTGGTGACCTTCCTGCCCGCCGTCACGGCCTTCGTCACCTTCGTCTTCGAGATCGTCGGGCTGCACGACTTCGGAGTGCAGTACGGGCTCCACGTACGCCTGCGGCACTACGCCAAGCTGATCGCCGGCGGCCCCTGTTACCAGCTCCTCCTGGCCGGGGCCGCGATCCGCGCGGTCTGGCGGGAACAGCGGGGCCGCAACGAATGGGAGCTGACCCAGCACATCGGCGCGCATCTCACCCGAGAGGACGTCACCTCGTGACACCCCTAGTGACGCCGGTGGTGTCCGGCCTGCCCACGACCGCGCTGCGGCCTGCCGGAACGGTCCGGCGCCCCGGCCCGCCCCGGGCCGTCAGACCGGTGCTGCGGCTCCGCGACTCCCCGCCCGACCTGGTGCTGTGCGGGCTGCTGCTGGCCGCGATCGTGTGCGTGCAGGGCTGGAACATCTCCGGTTACCCCAACCTCAGCGACGACGAGGGCACCTACCTCGCCCAGGCGTGGGCCGTCCAGCAGGGCAAGGGCCTCGCCCACTACACGTACTGGTACGACCATCCGCCGCTGGGCTGGCTCCAGATCGCGGCTCTCACCTGGTTCCCCTCGCTCGTCTCGCCGGACGCGCTGTCGGTCGCCCCGATGCGCTGCGCGATGCTGCCGGTGACGGCGGTGAGCGCGGTGCTGGTGTACGTACTGGGGCGGCGGCTCGGGCTGCAGCACTGGGCGGCGGGGCTGGCCATGGCCCTCTTCGGGCTGTCGCCGCTGTCCGTCGTGCTGCAACGGGAGATCTTCCTCGACAACATCGCCGTGATGTGGATGCTGCTGGCGTTCTGCCTGGCGGCCTCGCCCCGGCGGCACCTGTGGCACCACTTCGGGGCCGGGCTGGCCGCGGCCGTCGCCGTGCTGTCGAAGGAGACGATCCTGATCGTGCTCCCGGCGCTGCTGCTGACGATGTGGCGGCACAGCCACCGCGCCACACGGAAGTTCGCGGTGACGGGCGCGGTGATGGCCTGTCTGCTGACGGGTCTGTCGTATCCGCTGTTCGCGCTGCTCAACCACGAGCTGTTCCCCGGTCCCGATCATGTGTCCCTCGCGGACGGCGTCAAGTACCAGATGAGCCGGGCCGGTTCGGGCTTCCTGTTCGCCCGCCACTCGCCCGCCCATCAGGTGCTGAGCTCCTGGCTGTACTACGACCGGGTGCTGCCCGTCGGCGGACTGCTGACCGCGGCCCTGCTGCTGTGCTGCGTACGGCGCTCGGTCACGGCCCGCGCGCTCGCCGGTCCCGCGGTGGCCGTGCTGGTCCTCACCGCGGTCGCGCTGCGGCCCTCGGGCTACCTCCCGGCGATGTACATCATCCAGGTGCTGCCGTTCCTCGCACTGTGCCTGGCCGGGGTGGCGTCGGGGCTCGCGGTGGCACTGCTGCGGACGCGCCCCGGCTTCCGCAGGCGCTGGTACCCGGCACGCTGGACCGCGGTCGTGCTGCTCGCCGCAGCGGCGGGCGCGTACCTGGGGCCACGCTGGTACGACGGCACGCGCTCCGCCGTGACGAAGGACCTCAACGCCCCGTACCGCGCGGCGACTTCCTGGCTGCGGAACCGGGACGAGGTGCCGGAACCCGGCCGCACCCGCGTCCTCGCCGACGACGCGATCTGGCTCGACCTCGTGCACCACGGGTACGCGCCGCGCACCGGCGCCATCTGGTTCTACAAGGCCGACCTCGACCCGGCCGTCGCGAAGACGATGCCCCACGGGTGGCGGGACGTGGACTACGTCGTCGCCTCCCCCACCGTCCGCCGGGACGCCGTCGACCTGCCGGTGGTCAAGGCCGCGCTGGAACACTCCGCGCCCGTCGCCGTGTTCGGCCGCGGCGCGGACCGCATCGAGATCCGCCGGGTCGACCGGGTGAAGGAGACCGCCCGATGACGCTGTCCGGCACGGGCGCGGAACCGGTGACGAGCGCGCCGCCGCGTACGGGCCCGCTCAAGGCCGTGCCGTGGCGGCGCATGGCCGGCTTCGGCCTGATCGGGCTCACCGGCATCCTGCCGAACCTCGTGGGGCTGTGGCTGCTGACCGCGGCCGGGCTGCACTATCTGGCGGCGGAGACCGTCGCGAACCAGTTCGGCGTGCTGTGGAACTTCCTGCTCATCGAGGTGCTGCTGTTCCGCGACCGCCGCCATCGGCACTGGGTGGACCGGGTGACGCGGTTCGCGCTGCTCGCCAACGCGGATCTGCTGCTGCGGATTCCGCTGATCGCCCTCTTGGTGAACGCCTTCCAGCTGGGCGCCGTGCCGGCCACGGCGATCGCCCTCCTCCTCACCTTCGCGCTGCGCTACGCGGCCACGGAGGCCCTCGTCTACCACCGCCGCGGCCGCCACCGCGGAGAAAGGCCCACGTAATGCCGCTGCTACCCCGCCTGCGGCGGGAGCGCCCTCCGGGCGCGTCCTCAAACTCCGGACGGGCTGAATTCACGCACCCCGAAAGGTTGTGGGCAGGCGTTCCGCAGGGCGGAACGGGTGGGCGCAACCCGACCACCGGGCCGCACCCGGACAAGGGGCCGGGGCGCAGCCCCGCCCGCAGGCGGATCGCGGCCGCAGCCGCCCTCCTCCTCGCGGCCGCCGGCCTCACCCTCACCGCCCCGGGATCGGCCCGAGCCGGCTCCAACCTCATAGTCAACCCCGGCTTCGAATCGGTCAGAACAGACGGCACCCCCACCTGCTGGGAAAAAGCCGGCTGGGGGGACAACGACGTCACCTACACCCTCACCGGCGACGCGCACAGCGGCGGCAAGGCCCTGTCCGTCGCCGTCGGCCACCGCGTCAGCGGCGACCGCAAGGCGCTGATGCTGGAGGACACGTCGTGCGCCCCGGACGTCACGCCGTCCCACCAGTACGACCTGTCGCTCTGGTACAAGAGCACAACCCCCGACACGTCCGTCACCGTCTTCCGGCACGATGTGAAGAGCGGCTGGCAGTACTGGACCGACCTCAAGACGCTGCCGGTCAGCGCGGGTTACACACGTACCCGGGTCCGTACGCCCGTCGTGCCGCCCGACACGGATCAGATCACCTGGGGCGTCTCGGTCTACGGCACGGGCGCGGTCACCACCGACGACTACGTGATGGAGGACGCCACCCAGCCCGCCGCGGGCGACGTCTGTACGGCCGGTGACGCGTGCGCCAAGGGCAGTTGGGCGGTGATGCCGTTCGAGAACCCGGTGCGCAGCATGCACTCGGTCGTCCTCCACAACGGCAAGGTGCTGCTGGTCGCGGGTTCCGGCAACGATCCGGACCTGTTCAAGGCCGGTACGTTCACGTCGGCCGTGTACGACCCGAGGACCGGCGGCATGAAGACGATCCCGACCCCGGTCGACATGTTCTGCGGCGGCCACGTCCAGTTGTCCGACGGCCGGGTGCTCATCATGAGCGGCAACAAGGCGTATCCGGCGGCGGACGGCAGCCACGGCTACGAGGGCTTCAAGGACAGTTACGTCTTCGACCCGGCGACCGAGTCGTACACGCGGGTGAACGACATGAACGACGGTCACTGGTACCCGTCCGCCACGCTCCTCGGCAACGGCGACGTGATCACCTTCGGCGGGCTGCGCGAGGACTCCTCGGGCAGCGTGACCGCCGAGCGGTTCAGCCAGGCGCAGCAGAAGTGGCTCCCGGCGAACCAGGTCAACCAGACGTGGTCGTACTGGGGCCTCTACCCGTCCATGATCCTGATGCAGGACGGGCGGCTGTTCTACTCCGGCAGCCATGTCTTCGGGAACGGCACGCCCGGTGGCGGCGCGTCCGTCTACGACTACGGCGCGAACACGGTCACCGATGTGCCGGGGCTGCAGGACAAGGACCACCGCGACCAGTCGGCGAGCGTCCTGCTGCCGCCCGCGCAGGACCAGCGGGTGCTGACGATGGGCGGCGGCAACGTCAACTCCAATCCGGAGGCGGGCCGTCTCACCGACCTCATCGACCTCAAGCGGCCCAGCCCGGCGTACAGGCCCGGCCCGCTGCTCCCGCAGGGCACGGTCGACCAGGGCCAGGGGCCGAAGCCGGAGACGGGCGGCCAGGGCAAGATGTACGTCTCGGCGGTGCTGATGCCGGACGGCAAGGTGCTGGAGACGGGCGGCGGTCTGCACGACCGGGCGGACCCGGTGTACGAGGCGTCGATGTTCGATCCGGCGGGCGACTCCTTCCGGCCGGGGATGGCGACGGACCCGATCCCGCGGACGTACCACTCGTCGGCGTTCCTGCTGCCGGACGGGCGGGTGATGGCCGTCGGGGACAACCCGGGCAACGGCACGTTCGATCACCATGTATCGATCTACACCCCGCCGTACCTCTACAAGGGGGCGCGTCCGCAGATCACTTCGGTGGCGGCGGACCGGTGGCAGTACGCGAGCACGCAGCGGATCACGGTGGACCGGCCGGTGGTCAAGGCGGAGTTGATCCGTCCGGCGGCCGTCACGCACTCGTCCGACCCCAACCAGCGGTTCGTGGACCTGCCCATGTCGGTGGGCGCGGACGGCAGGACGATCGACCTCAACGTCACCAGCAATCCGAACCTGGCGCCGCCGGGCTGGTACATGCTGTTCGCGGTGGACGCCGCCGGGGTCCCGTCGGTGGCCTCCTGGGTGCACCTGGGCGGGCCGGACGCCATGGCCGCCCCGATGGTCCACCCCTTCGCGGCGGCCATGCCGCACGAGGCCGTGCGACAGCCCGGTCCGAAGCGCGCGTCCGTGCGGGTCGACCCCCAGCTGTCCGGCTGCGACCGGCACTACGGGGCGGCGGACGTATGCGTGCCGACGGTGTTCCCGAGGACGGTGGCGCCGACGGCTCAGGCCCGCTGCACGTGGCTGAAAGAGCACGGTTACCGGGATCTGCGGGTCAACGGGCGGGACGATCCGCTGAACCTGCGGCCGGACGGGAACGGCCGGGTCTGCGGCTGACCTCAGGGCCTCCGGACCTCCGGGCCCCCGGGCACGGATCAACCGGCCGGTGCGCCGACGTCGATACCCCCGCGACCGACGTCGGCGCCCGTGCCTGTGTGTTCCGAGCATCGCCGCGGCGGCGCGGGGGTGCCATAGGCAGAACTTCCTACCCGGCTTCCCACCCGGGCTTCCTAGCCGGCGACGAGCCCCGAGCGTCTGGCCAGCGACACCGTGGAGACCCGGTTGTTCGTGCCGAGCTTGCGGTAGATCTTCTCCAGGTGGCGGTTGACGGTGTGCGTGGAGATGACCAGGCGTCGGCCGATGGCCTCGGCGGTGAGCCCTTCGGCCAGCAGCCCGAGGACGGTCCGTTCGCGCACGGTGAGCCCGTGGTCGTCCCGCGCCGGTACGGGACCCGGCACCGCGGCCCGCAGGCGGCGCAGTTCCTCTATGTGCCGGTCCGCGGCGATGATCAGGGGCTGGACGCGCCTCGCGAAGGCGAGGCCGTGCGGACCGAAGTCGCCGTCGCGCCCGATGACGACGGCACGCAGGCTGCCGGGTTCGCCGGGCACCGGCAGGCCGAGCTGCTGGGTGGAACCGCAGAGGCCGCGTATCTCGTCGTACCACTCGGTGCGGCGCCAGTCGGGGCAGAGTTCGCTGACGACGACCGGCTCGTACTGATCGGCGGCGATGTAGGAGACCAGCGGGTACCGCTGCCGGATGCGCCGGTCGACGATGTCCTCGATCACCTCTCCGATCCACTCGGGCGCCCATCCTTCGACGTGCCCGGTCCGCTCCCCGGCCCGCATCCACGCGTATGTCACCGTGTCGGAGAAGAACGCCTCGCGGAGGTGCTTGAGGACCAGCGGCCAGAGCGCTTCCGGATCGCTGCTTTCGAGAACGGCGACGACGAGGTCCAGCATCTGCTCGTAATCCCCGGCACGGAGCTTCGACATGCGGTCAAGCATCCCCACCCGGCCGGTTCCGGGCGAGGAACGGCCGGATGGTTGATCGTCTTTCGGTCAGCCCTGGCCCCTGACGATCAGCCCTTGACGATCAGCCCTCGGCGATCAGCTCTTGGCGGCAGCGCGCAGCTTCTTGTCCTGCTTGCCGACCACGTCCTCCGCCATCGGGGCGGCCTCGTCGTCGCCCCGCGGGACGAGATAGGTGGCGAGGCTGCTTCCGGTGCGGACGACGGTGAGGACATTCCCCTTCGCCCCGCGGACGCTGGTATTGGTCAGCACGTACGCGACGGATTCGTCCCCCGCCTTCACCCCGTGCAGCGGCGAGACCGTGAACTTGTTGGTCCAGCCGAGCTCGGACGAGGCCGTGAACCCGTCGCACTTCTTGAGCGCGTCCCTCAACTCGCCCAGCCACGCCTTCGCCCCGCCGTCGGCGTAGCTGCTGAGCGTCACGCTGCTGACGTCCGCCTCGGGCGGCGCGTCCTCCGCCTGCAGCGTCGCCCACACCATCGCCGTACGGGGATGCTCGGGGCGCACGCTCATGATGTCGGCTATCGGCCTGCACGCGGCCGTGCCGGTCTTGACGACGTCCTTCGCTTCCAGCAGCGGATCCTTCTGCCGCACGGCGGTGAATCCGGGGAAGTCGGACCCGTCGGGCAACGCGTCGGTCAACTCCGCCGCCGCGAGCGGCTTTCCACCGGAATCACCCGAACCGCCTCCACAAGCGGCAACGGAGACCAACAGGGCGGAAAGGACAAGGGAACGTCTTATGACGGCAGCGCTGGACACGGGCGGATCTCTCTCCTCGGGGGGCGTCAGATCATGCCATAGGGAATGGCCTTCCCGACCGCGTCCGACAGGACGTCGAGCATCCCGAAGCCATCGCCCGCACCCCCTGCGTACTCCTTCGGAATGGTCACCTCCACCCATGCCTCGCGCTTCGAGGTCGTGACGCGAACGCTCCCGTCCGGCTGTTGCTCGGGCATCCACTCGACATCATCGATCTCGACGGTGGCTGAAGCGGGCCTGGTCATCAGGATCAGCGGCTTCGGCACCCCGCAGCGCAGCGTGATCGCCGGACTCTTCCCCCAAGAGGCGACGAATTCCGGATTCCCGACCCGCCGCTTCATCCCGTTCACGGTCGCGGGCAATTCCTTGTGCAGGGCACGGCAATGGTCGGCCTGCTTCCCGGAGGGTGCGGGGGCCGGTTCGGCGGACGCGGTGTTCTCGTGGGACGAACAGCCGACAGTGGCGAACAGGAGAACAATGGCAGGGGACATGAGCCTTCGGCGGAGCGGAACCGTCATTTGTCGATCATATGGAGCCGCCCCGGGCCGGAACCGCGGCGGACACCTCCGAGCCCTTCAGCGCAACGCCTCGAGGACGCGACTGCGCAGGGTCTCGTCCTCGATCGTGTCGGCGTAGCGCCAGGCCGCGGCCGTGACCTCTTCGGTTTGCAGCTCGACGACGTCGGCCGAGGTGTGGAACAGGAACCGGAAGTCGAAATGCCGGTGATCGGGTTCGTCCTTGGCGGGATTGGCGGGGATGCGATGGGCGTCGATGTGTACGGGGCGGTGTCCGGCCGGGACAACGACCCGGGCCGTGATGCCTGTCTCCTCTGTCAGCTCACGCTGCGCGGCGGCCAGGAGGCTGGTGTCATCGGCCTCGAGGTGTCCGCCGGGCAGGAGCCAGCGGCCAAGGGCGAGGTGTTTGATGTGAAGTACGCGGCCTGCGGGATCGGCGAGGATCGCCCCCGCGGTGACGTGGCCGCGGAACTCCTTCCGGCTTGCGAGGTCGGCCTCGGCGTCGAGAAGTTCGGGGATGGAGGCGAGCCTCCCTTTCTCGTCGGGATGAGCGTCGAGATAGTCGTCGAGAGTTTCGCGGATGTGGTCAGGCGTGACGGGCACCAGGTGTCTCCTCACCGGTTGAAGTGGTCGAGCCATGTGGCGGCGATGACGGCACGGTCGGCCGGGCCGATCTCGTGCATTCCGGGGTCGAGCCCGCCGCGAGCGAGCGCAGCAGAGGCGGCGAGTATCTCGGCCTGTACGAGGAAGATGAACGGCCCCACGCCGGCGCCGTGCAGGAAGTTGACGGCGTTGCCCCCGTTGAGCAGGTAGAAGTAGTGGCCTGTGGTCAGGTAGCGGGTGACGTGCTCGCATAGGTGGGCACGCTCATACACATCCGGCAGGTCCGAGAGCTCGAGCTCGTCCTCGCCGCTGGTCACGGTGGCCACGTACGCACCGTTGCGCAGTCGGGGAAAGTCCTCGCCACGCAACGAGAGCGCCCCCGTCGCGCACAGCACGAGCCCGGCATCGCCGAGTTCTGCCTCGCGATCGCGGGCCACCGTGAAGCCCTGCGAAAGCGCCTGCGTGCGACGCACAGGGTCGATGTCGTACACCGTGACCCGTACGCCCTTGGCATGCAGCAGACGGGCGATGCTCGATCCGAGCTTGCCGAACCCGATCACGAGCGCAGCACGGCCGTGCAGAATGTCACCCCGGCTGCGCATGAGCGCCTCGGTCGAGAACACGACCGACTGCCCTACAAGGAAGTCCTCGGGGGCTTTCAGCGGCGAGCGTGCCACCGAGACGACAGGACAGGGCAGCTCGCCGAGATCGGCGTAGCGGCGGTGCCCGTTCTCGGTGTCCTCGACCACGCCGAGGATCTGCCCGGAGAAGCGGTCGCACAGCGCCTCGAGCGACGGGGCGAAGTACCCGCCCACGTCGAGCAGGACGACCGGGCGCCCGGCGGCGCGTGTGTCGAGGTACCGGACGGCACGGTCGGGGTCGGCGAACAGTTCCCGCGACAGCTTGTCGCACGCGTGCCCGTCGCTCTCGACCTGGCGCAGCGCGTCGGCATGCACGGACTTCGGCTTCGGCAGCACCGCGCGCAGTTCGGTCACGCCCGCTACGCCCCGCACGAACGCCGGGCGCTCCGGCAGCAGGTGCGTGATCAGGAACGCGGCAGGGCGCTCGGCAGGCGCGAAGCGCGAGGCGATCCGCCCGAAGTAGGCATCGAGGCGGGCGCGTTCAAGGGTTTCCACGGCGGTGTCTCCTTCGGTACGGCGGTCTCGGACTGTGCGGGATCGTCCTCGCGCGGCTCCTCGAGGGCCCGGCGCAGCCGCGCCGTGTGTCACGGCCACCGGTCGGGACGGCGTAGCGGAGCCGGTCGTGCAGCACAGGCCGAGGCACTCCTCGGTCGCTCGGAGTCGCGCGAGGGCACGTACGGACATCACGCGCCGTCTCTCTGCCGCACGCTCGGGCCCGCCTCGACGGGGTGCTCGTGGCTGTGCCTCGGCGCAGCGGCCCGGATCACGATCAGTCGCGTGCTCAGCGCGTCTATCCGCCGCTCGCGCTCCGCGGCGATGCGCTGCGGGCCGAGGTGGCTGCGCGCGGGCAGGATCACACCGTATGCGTCCGGCAGAGCGAGAACGTCGAGGAGCCCGGCAAAGGTCGGCGAGTTCACCTCGGCGGTCGCCCCGCGCTCGGTGAAGAGGCCGCACAGCGTCAGCTCGTGCTGTCGGCAGTACTCGGCGAGCGAGTCGGCGAGGGCCGTGTGCCTAGCCGCACCGCTCGCCGTACGACGCAAGTAGCCATAGACGTATGGACCGTTGACCCTTCGGCGCTCCGTGATGAGTTCCATGGCCAGAGCATCGCGGCAGCCAGGCGGCCTGGAAATGACCGACTGTTGTACTTCCGTTGTACTTCCTGCGCATCGCCATCACTCAGCGTGCTTCGATACGTGACAGAGGGAGGTAGCCAGTGGTCATCGTGCAGCAGTGGACCGGCCGAGAAGCGAGAGCCCTGCGCTCCGCGCTGCGGATGAGCGCACGCGCGTTCGCCGATCATCTGGGCGTCGCACTGCGCACGGTGGCCAAGTGGGAGAAGCTCGGCGAGGCCACACAGCCGCGGCCGGACACTCAGGCCATCCTCGACACCGCGCTCGCACGCGCCGACGCAGCCGCGCACGCCCGCTTCGGGACGCTGGTCTCCGGGGCCGCTCAGCGCACCCGTGCACGCGCGGACCACGAGACATGGACCGAGGACATCGACCGCGCCATCGTCTGTCTGAATCGTCAGAACTTCTCGTTCGCATCGAGCCTCTTGAACCGGTGGCTCGCCCCTTATGATCCGCACGGCCTCGACGGCAAGGGCCTGTACCTCTACGGCCGTTCACTCGTGCTGCTCGGCGACCTGCAACGCGATCAGGGGACGATCCTCGGGCCGCTGTCCGCTCGCCAGTCGTACACCGATGCTCACCGCCTCTTCACCGAGCTCGACATCCCGCGCCGCACCGCACAGATCGAACTGTCGCTCGCGGTCGTCGACGAGATGTCCGGCCGGCTCGGGACATCCGCGCGCCGGTACGAGCAGCTCGCCGATGACGAGCGCCTGAGCCGCCGCGACCGGGCACGGGCCCGTTTATGGGTCGGCACGGCGCTCAGCGAGGAGGGCGACAACGGTTACGCCACCCGCGTCATGACGACCGCCATCCGAGAATTCGAGGACCTCGGCGAGCCCGAGGACTGGTCGGTGGCTCACCAGAAACTCGCCCTGGCCCACCGCGGCGCCGGGGACCTCGCACAGGCACTCCGCTGCATCGGCATCGCTCGGCAGAGCGGCACGGTCGACTCCCCCATGCAGCGCGTGCGGCTGGACACCGCGCACGGGCACATCCTTCTGTCCGACCCGGCAACCCGGAATGATGGACTGTCCGTCCTCGATCACGCGGCACAGGTGGCCACGCAGTACGGCCTGAGCCACCAACTACGCAGCATCGAGGGCATCCGGCGGTCGTACGACGGCCCGTCGGCCGCCCGTCGAGGTAAGTGGCCAGCAACGATGAACCAGGGAGAACCCGTGCCGGACCGCGGACAGCGCACGATCACCGACGCACAGTGGAACGACGCCGACCTGATCTGGCAGTACCACCGAATGCACCACGAACCGCGCCCCTGCTCGGCAGCGATCGGCCTCGGCAGCCACGACCTCGGCGTGGCAACGGTCGCGTCCGAGCTGTACAACACCGGACTCTTCCCCGTGGTCGTGTTCAGCGGCGGCAACAGCCCGACCACCGCGGCCCGCTTCCCGCGCGGCGAGGCGGTCCACTACCGCGAGCACGCGCTCGACCTGGGCGTGCCGGACGACGCGATCCTCCTCGAGACCGAAGCCGGCAACACCGGGCAGAACATCACGCTCTCGCGCGAGGTGCTACGCGCTGCAGGAGTCGAGGTCTCCTCACTGCTCCTGATCTCCAAGCCGTACATGGAACGCCGTTCCTACGCCACATGCCGCAAGCTGTGGCCCGAGGTCGAGGTCATCTGCGCTTCCGAACCACTCGAGTTCGACGACTACATCAAGTCCATCGGCGACGAGAAGCTCGTCGTAGACATGCTCGTCGGCGACCTGCAACGGGTGATCGAGTACCCGAAGCTCGGGTTCGCCCTGGAGCAGGAAGTCCCGGGGGATGTCCATGACGCTTACGAGCGCCTCCTGCACGGCGGTTTCGACAGCCGCCTCATCCGGCCCTGACGCACCGCGCGAGCCACCGGGCGCGGTGTGCACGATCCATCAGCCGAATCTGTTCCCGCGGCTGTCCACCCTGGCCAAGCTGTATGCGGCCGACCGGTGGATCATCCTCGACGACGTGCAGTTCGCGCGGCGGGATTACCAGCACCGCGCCCGGCTGGCGAGCCTGAGCGATCCTGACGACCGGCAGTGGCTGACGCTGGCGACGCATCTCCCCCACGGCCGTCCGACGCTGGTCCTCGAGGCCCTGCTCGCCGAGCCGGAACGGTGCCGGCGCAGAGTCGCGCAGCTCGTGCGGCAGTACTACGGGCGCAGTCGGCACTGGCAAGCGGTACAGGCGACCCTCGAGCCCGTCCTCGACCGCTTCCGGACCACGAACCGCACGGCCGACATCGCGGAGGCCTCCGCGCTCGCCCTCCTCGCCGCACTCGGCCGGCGTGGAGAAGTGCTGCGCAGCAGCGGCCTGCCGGCTCGCGAGGGGCGGTCACAGCGCCTCGCCGACCTCGCCACCACAACGGGCAGCAGCGCCTACCTGTGCGGCACGGGCGGACTGCGATACCTCGACACCGGGCCATTCGCGGCCCAGGGCATCACCGTGGTCCCCTTCCGTGCGCCTGCCGCGCCCGATGGCATCTGGAAGTCCGCCCGCGAGATCAGCGCACTATGGGCGCTCGCCACCGTCGGCGCGCCCGCTCTCGCCGATGAGCTGCGCACCGCCGCGTCCTCGTAACCTGCATATGAACCGGGTTACTCGACCGGCAAGCCGTACCCGCCACAGCGGCCCGCGAGGCCCGAGCAGCACCGACACCACAGCCGTGGCCGGCCCGGAGCTGCGCGTCCGCCCGCGTGGCCGGTCTCGTCCGGGTGGTGTCAGAGCTTGCGGCCGTCCGGCAGTTCCTTCTTGGCGTCGACGACGGCGCGTTCGACGACGGTGGTCTGTCCGATCACGGTGCCGGGCTTCATCCCGTAGGCCTCCTTGACCAGGACCTGGCGCTGGCCGAGGTAGGCGTAGCTGTTCTTGTCGAAGATCCACTCGTGCCGGATGTCGCCGTTGACGAAGGCGATGGCGATGCCTTCGCGGCCGCCCGCGTCCGCGGCCTTGTCGACGTACTGGACACCGGGGATCTTGGCCGCGACCCGGTACAGGGCGGCGCTGACCTCCGGCGGCGCGAGCTGCTCGTGCAGCATGTCGCCGAGTTCCTTGAACGCGCCCCAGTCGCCTTCCGGGTCGCCCGGCTTCCCGCCCTGGTAGAGCCGCTTGAGCAGGGCGTCGGGGTCGGTGGGGAGTGCCTTCATGCCCTCGTAGGAGTGCCGCTTGTCGTTGGAGGAGTCGTCGAAGTTCACGACGGTGCCGTTGTCGGGCTCGTAGATGTAGCCCTTCGTGCCGTCGGGCGACAGCCAGATCTGGCGCTGGTGCAGCGGCGGTATCCAGTTCTTCTGTTCGCCGTCGCTCTCCTCGCTCTGGAGGAACGAGACCTTGCTCTCGACGTAGAGGTACTGGTTCTTGCCGGGGGCGAGGGGCGTCTGCTTCGCGGCGGCGAGCGCGATGTGGTCGGCGGCGGCCGAGAGCCCCTCGGTGGTACCGGGCGTCAGGGTGACGACGGTGGGTGCCACCGCGTCCGCGGAGGTGAACGCGCGGCCGGCCTGTACGCCCTTGTCGGACGAATGGCCCAGGCCCATCGGCCCCAGTGCCACCGCGCCGGCGGCCACGGCCGTCGCCATCGGGAGGGCGAACCAGGCGATGCGGGCGCGCCGGGTGCGGGGGAGGGAGAAGGAGCGGCGGGGGGCGGGGGCGGTGCGCTGGATCTCGTCCATCAGGTGCTCCTTGAGCAGGGTCTGCCGGGCGGGCGACAGCTGGGGGTCGCCGGGCGCGGGCAGCAGCACGTCGAACTCGGCGTGGTCGAAGGGCCGGTTTCCGGGGGTGCCGGGGGTGGACGTCATCGCTTCCACTGCTCCTTCTTCGTGCTGGGCATGTCGGCGGCGGTGCCGTGGGTGACGGCGGGGGCGCCGAGGTCGGCTTCCGTGCTGCTCGTGGTGAGCTTCTGCAGTTCGTGGTCGGCGAGCTTGCGCAGCCGCGTCCGGGCCCGGGACAGGCGCGAGCGCACCGTTCCCACGGGCACATCGAGTGCCTCCGCGGCTTCCGCGTAACTGAGGCCGGACCAGACGCACAGGGTGATCACTTCGCGCTCGGAGCGCCGTAGCCTGCCGAGCGCCTTCTTCGCGGCCGCCAGGTGTTCGGCGTCGGCCAGCCGCCCCACCAGGTCGGTGGCGAAGTCCGGCATCGTCTCCTTCGCGGGCAGCCGGGCCATCGCGTGCTCGTGCCGGCGCGCGGCGCGGGAGATGTTGCGCAGGACGTTCACGGCGATGCCCATCAGCCATGGCCGTGGGCTGTCGCCCTCGTCGCGGAGTCTCTCGCGCAGCCGCCACGCTTCCAGGAAGGTCAGGGAGACGACGTCCTCCGCCGTGGCCCAGTCGCCGCCGGTCGCCCGGACGGCATGCCGGTAGACCAGCTGGGCATGGTCGTCGAAGAGCTGCCGGAAGGCTCTCGGGTCACCGCGTCGTATGCGGTCGTGTATGGATTGGCTCACGTTAAGAGTTGTCCGCAGCCGGATCGCCGTTCCAGTGATCCGGGTCACATATGCACGCCTCTGGCGGGCAGGGCTCTTGACAGAGTACGTCTCCGGGGGTTGCCGACCGCCCGTGAGAAAATCCCCCCTCCCCGTATTGCGGGCGGATACCGACCCCGGAAGGTGACGATGTACGCGATATCCCTGGGCGACGACGGCGCGGAAATCGGCCCGCTCGAACCGTGGCAGGCCGGTGAGTTCCTCGCCCATATCGACCGCGGGCGCGAATTCATCGGGCGGTACAACGCGTTGCCCGACATCGTCACGGATCTGGAGTCGAGCCGGGCATACCTCCAGGCGTACGTGGACAAGACCGCCGCCGACACCGGCCGGATCTGCGGCATCCGTACGGACGGCGGGCTCGTCGGCGCCGTCATCCTCCGGACCATGGACGTCGCGCAGGGCACCGCCGAGGCGGGCTGCTGGCTGGAGCCGTCGGCGGTGGGCAGGGGCCTGGTGACCCGGGCCGCGCGCGTGCTCATCGACTGGGCCGTGGAGGAACGCGGCATCCACCGCGTGGACTGGTGGGTCTCGGCGGGCAACGGACCCAGCATCGCCGTGGCCCGGCGGCTCGGCATGACGAGGGACGGCGTGCTGCGGGAGAGCTACCTCTACCGGGGCGAGCGGCACGACGAGGAGATCTGGTCGGTGCTCGCACCGGAGTGGCGGGCGGGCCGGCAGACCTCCTGACCCGCCCGCCCCGGTCGTCGCTACCGGCAGAAGGCGTGCGCGGCTCCCATGATTCCCGACGCCTGCTTCGGGGTGATGTCGAGTTCCTTCACGGTCTTCTTGAACTGGTCACCGAGGGCCGCGCCCCGGGTGGTGCAGAGCGCGTTGCCGTGCTCGACGAGGGCGTCGTCGTCGATGCGCTCCAGGTCCGGATAGTTCTTCCGGACCGTCCTGAGGTAGAGCATCGAGGACAGCGCCGTCAGTGTCCGCGCTTCCGCGGGGCCGGTCGCCGCGCTCTGCTCCGACGGGGCGGCGGCAGGCGCGGACGACGCGGCGGCCGGTGCTGCCGAGGCACTTGAGCGGCTCTCACCGGACGCGCCGCACGCCGACGTACCGAGAACGGCGGCCGCGAGGCAGAGGGCGAGCGAGGGCAAGCGCTTGTACATGAATCTCCTGGTACATAGGTAAGCAGGAAGCATTCTCACCTATGTCCGAAGTGCCGCGCGACGCGATATTCGTGGGCATCGGCCCGGTCCGGCGGTCCGGGCCGACGGTCGTCACCCGAGACCGAGGCCGGCCAGAGCGGTGGTCCAGTCGGTGGCGATCGCGCTGCGCGCGGCGTCCAGCGTCACCTGGTGGTTGCAGACCGCGGTCTTGAGCTGGTTCTCCACGGAGTCCTTGTCACCGGCGGGCTGGTCCCCGTAGCGCGGCTCGGGCCACAGGTTCTTCGGGTCCTTCGGGGCACCGCCGAGTTCGAGCGGGACCAGGTGGTCCTCCTCGTAGTCCGCGGTGTCGGTGTCGGTGTAGCCGTACTCGCCGATCTGACGGATCTTCAGCGGGGTGGTGTACGAGACCGGCGGGCGCACGGTCTTCGTCCAGCCGGGCACGCAGATCGTCGAGCCGATCGTGGCCTGGGTGACGTCGGGGTTGTACGCGCCCGGCTGGCAGGACGCGTCCGGCAGCGGCAGGCGCGACTGGCTGCATGCCGACGCGACTCCCGCGGTGGGGGCGGTACGGGCGTGGGCGGTTCCGGTGGTGAGGAGTCCGGCGGCGGCGAGCGCCAGGGATGCCGCCGAGGCGGTTATTCGGAACGACGTACGCATGGGGGCTGCTCCTGCGGTCCGAGCCCGGCCGATGTATCGGGCTGTTGTGCGCATGACACCATCCGATGCGTCTATGCGGGTAGAGCCGCGAGGTGAACATGTGGTGACCAGCGGGTCTTCTTACCCGACCATGGTGACGGCTTTCCGAAGCCGAGGGAATTTCTTGGCAGTTGGACGAGGGCCACGACACGATCGGCTTCGACGTCGACCCGAGCACGGGGTGCACGGAGCAAGCTCCCGCCGGCCGGCGGCACATCCTCTACCGTATGTGGACATGGACACCGGAATCCACCAGGAATCAGGGCTCTCGAAGAGCATCTGGAGCGATACCGACTTCGAGGAAATGGGCTGGCATGACGCCACCGTCTACGGCTTCTCCATGAGGAAGACCGACGAGATCCTGCCGGACCTTCTCCTGGACCTCGACCACATCGTCCGCTGGGTGCACCCGACCCCGCCGGAGACGTACTTCTCCTTCTGGATCTCCCCGGCCACGCTCGTCTTCGACAGCGTCTGGGATCTCGAAGGAGACCTCGACTTCAAGGGAATGGCCCCGGATCTCGTGATCGACGCCGTGCACCGGCTGCCGCCGGAAGACGGTCAACAGGGCTATCCGCAATGGCACATCGAAGGCCACTCCTTCGACCTCAAATTCCGCGCCTCCGGCTACCGCCAGTACTTCCGGCAGCCCCCACGGCTCGCATCCCGCCAGGTCCTGCCGTGGGCAGAGCGCGGCGACTGCTCCTTCGCCGAGACCGGATTCCACTGAGCCGCGCCACGCGCCAAGCGGCGGCGCGGTCCGCTGCATGGCGGTCCGGCCGGCTCAGGGTGTTCCAGTACGGGAGCCCTGGCGGGCGGAGCGCGCTGTAATCGGCGAAGCGGCGGGCTCCGCAGGCGTTGCATTGGGACGCGCCGCCGCCAGTACGGGACCACCCTGAGGGGTGGGGGCACTTGCTCCTCATCGCACGACCGCCGGGGCCAGGTGGGCATAGGTGATGTGCCTGCGCGCGTCGAGCACGGCGACGGCGGCCTTGAGCCCGTCCGCACCGGCCGCGGCCTTCTTGCGAACGGCCTCCAGCTCCACGCACTCGGCACAGCCGAACGGGGTCACCTTCCCGGCAGGTTCGGGGCGCTTCGCCGACTCCAGCGGCGTCAGCTCGAACCACAGCGACTTGCCGCCGGGCACCACATCGGCCACGTCGCTGCCCCACGCACTGGCCCACAGCCGGACGAGCAGCAGCCCGCGCCCGTTGTCGCCCTCCCGACCCCACCCGTACGGCTCCTCTTTCGCCTCGCCGAACAGCGCGGGCACCCTGGGACTGGTGTCCCACACACTGACCCGCAGCGTCTCCTCACCCGTACCGCGCAGCCGCATCGAGGACGGCCCGGCGGTGTGTACGTACGCGTTGGTCACGAGCTCGGACGCCAACAGCTCGGCGGTGTCGAGCAGTTCCCGCATGCCGTGCCGTACGAGCACGGTCCGCAGGGTGGCACGGGCGATCCCGGGCGCGCGGGGGTCGCGCGGCAGTTCGAGGGTGTAGGTCCAGGGCTGCGGGTTGGCTACGGTGGCCATGGAGTCTCCTGGCGGGATGGGGAGTTGAATCACGCGGCGGCCCGTACGGGCCGGTCGAGTGGCTTGGCTCACACGCTAGCGCGGCGCGTATAACTTATTCGCCACGGTGGCCAAATAACTCACTTGAGCACCCGTGTGGGCGACCCATGCGCACTGTGTACGAACGAGAAGAGACCGCAGATGCCCGTCAGAAACACGGCGACAGCTCGTCAACTCCGCCTGGGCGCCGAACTCCGCAAGCTCCGCGAGCAGGCGGGCGTGTCCTCCACCGAAGCCGGCCGACTCCTCGGCACGAGCCAGGCCCAGATCAGCAACATCGAGGCAAGCCGCGTCGGCGTCAGCGCCGACCGTGTCCGCGCGATGGCGCGCAACTATGACTGCACGGATCAGGCGTTGATCGATGCGTTGGCCGACATGGCGGAGGAGCGCCGAGGGGGCTGGTGGACGGAGTATCGCGAGGCGCTCCCGACGTCTCTCCTGGATCTGGCGGAGGTCGAGCACCACGCAACGGCCCTGCGGGTTGCCCAAGTCATCACTATTCCGGGGCTACTGCAAACTCCCGAACACGCCCGCGCCGTGTTCCGCGAGTTCCTGCCGCCCCTCATGCCACACGAGCTGGAGTATCGGGTATCGCATCGCATCAAGCGGCAGGAGATCTTGTTCCGTAACGATCCGCCGCCCTATACGGCGATCATCCACGAGGCCGCGTTGAGGATGCAGTTCGGCGGACTGGAGACGGCGCGAGCGCAGCTTGCTCACCTGCTCTCCATGAGCGAGCGGGACAACATCACGATCTTGGCGATCCCGTTCGATGGCACTTCTTTCCCCATCGCAGGACATGGAGTCGACTACCTCTATGGGCCGGTGACCCAACTGGACAGCGTTCAGGTCGACACTGCGCACGGTGGAGAGGCGATCCACACAGCTGCGCGCATGGAAAGGTATCGCTTGACGCTGGACCGGATGCAGGGAGTTGCCTTGCAGGCGGGCCCATCGCGCGACCTGATCCACCGGATCACCCAAGGCGATTGAGAGGAAGACAGTGGCAACGCTCACCAGGTGGCAGAAATCTTCGTACAGCGAGGCCGCCTCCTCCTGCATATACCTGGCCGAGGCCCCTGCAGGAGCAGTCCAACTCCGCGAGAGCGAGACCCCGGAGTCCATACTCGCAGTCTCCCCCACCAGACTTCGCGCCCTCATATCTCGCATCAAGGCAAACAAGCTTGACCGGCATGCACTTATGAGCTTCTGAAGGGTGCCAACATGCCCGACATCAACTGGCAGCAATCCTCGCACTGCGAATCCGGCTCTGCATGCATCTCCTTGGCAACCACCCCCAGCGGGGGGATCTGCTTCCGCGAGAGCGACGCCCCGGAGACCATGCTCAAGCTCTCGCCGAGCAGACTCCGCCCCCTGATATCCCGCATCAAAGCGAACCGGTTGGACTGGCGGACGCCCGCAAACCCATCCATGGCCGGCACGACCGGTACGGCGACTGTCCGTTGACCAGACGAGTTCGCGCCACCGCCTGACGACGGCCCCGCGCAAGCGGACAACGTGGCCGGATTCTCACGGTTACAGCGCCTCCGGCGCAGTGGCAGGATGCGTCCCGCCGAGCCCGAGTGATCAGTGAGGAGTACGGCCATGACCGCTGTCATCACCCCACAGGAACTCCACGCGCGCTATCAGAACACTTTCGGCCGGGCAAGCGGCTATCTGCCGCGGAACCCCGTCGCGATCGACGAGTTCCACAAGGGCCTCGCCCAGCGGGCGGCGGACCTCAAGGAAGACCTCGACTCCACCGTGCAGGATCTTGCGAACCTCATCGACTCGGACGGCATCGTCCGGATGTACGCATCACAGATGATCAATGAAGTGCCGGAGGAGCACCGGCACATCCGCAGCGTCGACGAGCTGGTCCAGTACCTCAATGTCATCGTCACGTGGGCGCCCTCGTACAACCGGGATCCACTGAAGCAGATCTTCCTGCCGATGTCCGCCTTGTTCGGCTATATGCGGCTGACGCCGTCCGGCACGGTCCTGTTCCGCAACCAGGCGTTCGGCGAGAAGCTCCAGAAGATCCTCAAAAGGTGGTGCCACTACCTGAACAGCCCGGAGAGCAAGCACGTGCTGAACAGCCGGGACTGGTTCTCACAACCTGCCATCGAACTCAACAAGCTGTACGAGTACCAGTGTTGGGACCGCCAGAACGAGGACCACTGGGGATTCACCTCCTTCAACGACTTCTTCCACCGCCCCATCAAGGACGATTTCCGGGCCCTGGCCGGCAAGGACGACCCGTCGGTCATCGTCGCGCCCAACGATGGCACTGTCTACAACATCCAGCGCGGCGTGCCCAGGCAGGCCGACTTCTGGCTCAAGGGACAGCCGTACTCGCTGGAGAACATGCTGCACGGGCCGGAGTGCGGATTCGAGTATGTCCAGAAGTTCGTCGGCGGCGACGTGTACCAGTCGTTCCTGTCCGTCAACAGCTTCCACCGGTGGAACATTCCGGTGGACGGGACGATCAGACACTTGGAGATCGTGCCGGGCCTGATGTTCAGCCACGTCGAATCGGCGAGCCCGGACCCGACCACGTTCACCCACTCGCAGGGCTACCAGTCGAACGTCAACACCCGCGGCCTGGCATTCATCGAGACCGGCCCCGAGCTGGGCAACCGTATGGTGTGTGCCGTGGTGATCGGTATGGAAGAGGTCTCCTCGATCGAGTGGAGGAAGGGCCTCAAGGTCGGCGACCCGGTCAAGAAGGGCGACGAGCTGGGCTACTTCAGCTACGGCGGATCGAGCATGGCCCTGGTCTTCCAACCGGGCATCGTGGACGAATTCACGGTCCCGCTCAACAACCCGGACCTGCACCCGGACGACGGCCCCACGGTCTTCGTACGCTCCCAGATAGCCCGAGCCGTGTAGCACGCTGGCGCCTGGCCTGTGCGCCCCTCTTCCCCGGAGGAGCGCACAGGCCGACCATATCCATCATCACTTCCGAGAGACCTTGCCTCCAACGAGGACATTCGGCCCTCGCAACTACAGCGCAATAGGGCGGTGGGCGAGCGCTTGGACCACTACCTCTTCAGCCATGAGCGGAGGGTCAGCATGATGGATCAGATCCAGGACCCGGGGGCGGCGGACAGGTCACGCGGCGGCCATCTTTTCTCATGCGATCACTCCGTGGAACCTGCCCGGTACCAATCCTCTCCGTCACTCTCCAGACAACTCACAAGATACTGCTCAAGAGAGTCGGCGACCCTGTACCGTTCATCGGTTTCGTGGTCCCACACGAAAACGCCATCGCGACCACGAGTGAACGCAAACTGATCGCCCCCACCGTTGTCGCCGAAGAAGACCATGTCGTCGAACGACGAGTAGAGGTCCACGAATGCAGGGTTGCCGCGAAACGCCGAGTTGTCCTCAAGGATCCGTTCAGCGGTCCAGACAATATCCGTCCCGTAAATATCCAGCGCACCGTTGAATTCAAGCAAGAGGGCTCTGAGATCCTCCGGGATGCCCTGACCAAGGCCGCTCTCGATTGCATCGACAGCGGAGACGGGGGCGGGGTCGGCGGCCTCCACCTCGGGAGCCAGCCGCAAAATCAACTCATGCCACACAGAATCCCCTGGATTTGAGAGAGCTTCGACCACTACCTGACACGTGGCGTGAACCAGTGCCCGACATTATCGTCCACGTGGGTAGCGTAGTCCAGAACTTCCTGCCGCGTCGGGTTTGGATGCGATTCATAGAATCGGTTCCAAAGAATGCGGATTTCACTCAAGTGTACGGCACTGTTTACCGCACCCTTGGGGATCCCTCGGAGGTTCTCAAGAGAGTGGAGCTCACCCGAAGAGAACAGCCCCGGGTACCTCCTAAGTACCTGCTGCTCAATTGCGTGATGCACGACAACCTTTCCCTTTAGGTCTGGGTTGGCATCAAAGAAGTTCTTCTTGTAGTTGTCCGTCGCCGAATGCCCCACGGACGCTGGTGTCCGCGTCGGTATCCCTGCTCCACTTTCGGGCGCTGTCTGCGGACATCGCGGTGCAAGCCCGTAGGGATCTACTTCAGCAAGTGGATTCGGAACGTACGTATAGTCATTAGGGGCCGGCTCAAGCCCAAGCGGATCAGGTACGGCATATCGCCCGGTCTCCGGGTCGTAATACCGGAAGTAGTTGTAGTGCAGCCCCGTCTCATGGTCGTGGTACTGGCCCGGGAACCGGAGAGGGCAATCGACCCCGTCAGCCGGCGGCGCCGGAAGATCCGTACCCCATAGCGTCGTGCGCCGCTGCCACGCCAACTCACCTGCCGACGTGACCAGTTCCGTCGGCGTGCCCACCGCGTCCGTGACGATCGCGTGGAAGGTCGGCGTCAGGTCCGTGGTTTCGGTGAAGGCCGATATCAGGGACTCGCCCGGCTCGCGGGCCAGGGTGGTGTGGTCCGTCTGCGTCAGTGGGCGGTGCGTGCCCGGGGCGTAGTCCCAGGTGGTTGTTCGGCCGTCGGGCAGCGTCTGTTCGGAGAGCCTCGTGCCGTCCCAGGAGAAGACGGTCTCGTCCGATTCCCGCGCCTTCGATATTCGGCGGCCCAGGGGGTCGTACGCGTAACGCCAGCGCTCACCCTCCGGGGTCACCGCCTCCCGCAAGCGGTCTTCCACGTCCCATTCATACGTCCACGCGCGCGTCTGACCGTTCAACAGCCGACGCGTCTTGCGGATCAGCCGCCCCTGCGCGTCGTGCTCGTACGCCGTCCGGCCCGCTCGCCGGATCAGCGTGCCCTCGAACTCGCGGCCGCCCGGGGCCTCGTGGGCCGGGGCCTTGGCGTACGTCAGGTTGCCCGCGGCGTCGTACGCGTACGTCTCGCGCCAGCCGTGCGCGTTCACCGCGGTGACCCGGCCCGACCGTTCCACGTCGAAACGGCGCGTTCCGGAGGTCAGTTCGCGGATTTCCGTGAGGTAGCCGTCCTCGCGGTACGCGTAGGTGCGGTGCTGGAGGAGGCGGTTCGCCGCGCCCGTCACCACCTGGTTGCGCAGGCGGTCGGCCGCGTCCCATTCCTGGGTGAGCACCGCGCCCTCGCCCAGGCGGCGCTCCACTTCCCGGCCCGCCGCGTCGTACGCGAAGGTCAGCGCGCCCGCGTCGCCCCGCAGCTCCACCGGGCGGCCGGTCGCGTCGTACGTCCACTCCGAGACCAGACCGGAAGGGGTGACACGGCGTGTGCGGCGCCCGAGCGTGTCGTACGCGTACGTCGTCGTGCGGCCGTTGACCGTCTCGGACAGCACGCGGCCCAGCGCGTCCCGCTCGAAGACGACCTCCGCGTCGGCATTCGCCGCCCGGGTCAACCGGCCCGACTCGTCGTACGCGAACGTGGCCCCGGACTGCTCGACCGCCCTGCCCAGCAGGTCGCGGGTGAAGCGCAGCGTCTCGCCCGCACCGTTCGTCCGGGCGACCAGCCCGCCCGCCGCGTCGTGCTCGTACGTGAGCGTGCGGCCGTTGAAGTCCGTCTCCGACGTGAGGCGGCCCGCCTCGTCGTAGGCGTACGTCCACGTCAGACCCTGCGGGTTCGTCACCCCCGTCAGTCGTAGCTCTGTGTCGTACGCGAAGGCGTACGCCGTGCCGTCGGGGTCCGTGCGGGACGTCGGGAGGTCGAAGTGACCCGCCGTGTGGCGAGTGGTGTTGCCCGCGGGGTCCGTGTGGGTGAGGAGATTGCCCTCGCCGTCCCACGTCCACGTCTCGTGCGTACCGTCCGGGTACTCCCGGAGGCTCGGCTTGCCCTCCGCCGTCCACCTGGTACGGGTCGACCGGCCCAGCGGGTCCGTCGCTTCCACGACACGGCCGAAAGCGTCGCGCACGGCCTCCGTCGTGTGCCCGAGAGGGTCGACGACCGTGACCGGCAGACCCGCCGCGTCACAGGTGATCCGATGCGTGTGCCCCAACTCGTCCGTAACAGCCGTCGGATGGCCCGCCTCGTCGTACGTGTACGAGGTCTCAGCCCCTGCCGGGTCCGTGGTCGTGAGCAGGTTGCCCCGCTCGTCGTACGTGTGCCGCCACACCGCACCGCCCGGCTCGGTGACCTCCGTCGGGCGGCACAGCCCGTCGTACGCGGCCTGTCCGGACGTGCCGTCGGGGAGGGTGACGCGGATGAGGCTGCCCGTCTCGTCGTACGCGTAGCGCGTCGTGCGTCCGAGCGGGTCGGTTTCGGCGAGGGGCTGGTCACCCCACTCGTCCCATTCCGTGCGGGTCGTGTGTCCCAGTGGATCGGTCTTCTCGATCACCCGGGCGTCCGCGTTGCAGCGGTAAGTGGTCGCCCGGTCGAACGAGTCGGTGACCGTCGTGGTGCGGGTCCCGTCGTCGTAGGCCAGCGTGCCGGACAGGAAGCCGTCGCTGCCTTCCGTACGGACCACACGCCCGCGTGCGTCGTAGACGTAGTGGTACGACGTGCCGTTGCGGTCGGTCCAGGAGGTTATCCGGCCCTCGGCGTCGTAGGTGAAAACCAGCGGCTTGCCACTGGAGTTGACGACCTCCGTCAGGTTTCCCGCGTCGTCGTAGCCGTAGCGGACCAGGACCGTGCCCCGGCCCGGCGCGCCCGCCGGCTCGTACGGCGACGGCGCTTCGTCCAGCAGGCGCAGCGCCGTGACGCGCGCGCCGTGCGTGTCGACGGCGAGGTAGTAGCCGCCGGAGTGGCGGAGGGCGGTCGGGGTGCCGTTCGCCGTGCGCTCGATGTCGACGCGCGCGCCGTTCCGGTCGTGCACACCGACCAGGGGGAGCTGCACGGCGCCGGGGACGTCGGTGGGGGTCAGCCCGCCGAAGGTCCGTACGACACCGGTGTGCGGGTCGGTGACGGTCATCAGGCCGTCGGGCTGCCCGTCCCAGACCAGGGACCATCGTGGGCCCTTGGCGGGCAGGGTCGGCTCGCCGGGCCTCGGCACGGGGTAGATCAGCCGCATGCCGTCGGCGGCGGCGAAGACCACGCCCTCGGCGTCGAGTTGCACCCGCTCGTCGAGGGTGGAGGCCCATGTCGGGCCGAACCAGCCGCCCGCCCGGTACGAGGACATATGGGTGCGCTCGACGACAAGGGGCAGTGCGCCGGGCAGGGTGACGTCCGTCTGCGGGAGCAGCATGGTGCCGGTCGCGACGTCGATCGGGTCCAGGGCGCATTCGAGGTTCTTCGTGGGCCGGGCGGCCAGGGCCTCCTCGCCGATGATCGGGCGGGCGTTCTTGAACAGCGGGTTGCGGAGTCCCCGTCCGAAGTTGACGCTGTTCTGCGCCGCGCTGCCGAGGCCGCCGAAGAGTCCGCCGTAGAGCATGCCGTCCTTGGCGGCGGCGTTGACCTCGTCCAGGCTCAGGCCGCCGTGCTGCAGACCGGCGCTGATCTTCATGGGCTGGGCGACGGCCAGGTCGACGGTGACGGACTCCACGCCCGCGAAGGCGGCGGTGACGAGGGTGGTCGCGGCGACCTCGGCGACGACGGTGGAGATGGTGACGCCCACGGCGGTGCCGAGTTCGATGACCGCCGTGGCCGCTGCCGCCGACGCCGCGGTCGAGAGCCCGACGGTGAGCCAGGCCAGACCGACACCGGCCACGATGACGCCGGCCTCGATGGCTATCTTGGCCTTCAGCTTGTGGACCGCGTCCTCGATGGCGTCCGCCAGTTCTTCCAGCGCCGTGGCCATGTCCTTGGCGGCCTTCGGGATATCGCTCAGCCAGCCCTTGTCACCTTTGCCGGCATAGCGGGACCAGAAGATCTCGAAGGCGTCCATCGCCTCGCCCTTGTTGTTGTGGATCAGGGCTTCGGCGGAGTTGTTGACGGGCGTACGCACCTTCTCGACGCTGTCGGCGAAGGTGCGCCATGCCTTCGCCGCCTGGCGCAGTTTGCCCGGGTCGCCGTCCGGCCATTTGAGGCCCAGCTTTTCGAGGACGTGCTTGGCCTCTTCCGCGATGCTCACTTGCCACCCTTGCCGTGCCCGTCGTTGTTCGCGACGCCCTTCTTGGTGAACATCCCGGCGATCAGCTCGTCGTTGTCGACATGGCCGTCCGACATGTCGACCAGCGCCTCGTGAATACTGACGAGACCGAGGACCAGGGTGCCTGTCGCGCTCTCGATCGCCTTCTGCTGTGCCATGTAGCCGGTCTCGAACTTCTTGACGCCGTCGTCCTCCCCCCAGGGCTTGCCGAGGCCGTCCAGCGTTTCGACGAGCGTGGTGAGCGCCTGGCTCAGCTTCTGGCCCTGCTCGTGGAAAACGGGCGCCGACGACTTCAGATCCGCCGTCTTGATGTCCAGGACCTTGTCGGGGCCGCTGCCCATTGCCTGTCTCCCCCAGGTGACGCGCCATCGGGTGCCGGTCGACGCCCAACACCACGCAATCGTACGTGGATTCGGGAATGCGGGTGCTTTTTGGACGGCAATGCCCCTATTCGCCCCACCCTCATGCCGTCGGCCGGGAACTCGTGTTCGTTCATGAACTAGCGGGCACTGATCGCGGTTCCCGGCACGGCATGAGAGGGGTCATCGATGGCCGACGACGTGGCGACGGCGCCGACGGAGCGGCGTCCGTGGTGGCGGCGTGGACGGAGTGAGCGGGCGAAGCTCCCGTGGTGGAAGGAACTGCCGCTTCTCCTCGGCATCGCGCTGCTGCTCTCGCTGTTCATCAAGACGTTCCTGGTGCAGGCGTTCTCGATCCCGTCGGGCTCGATGGAGAACACCCTGAAGCCGGGCGACCGGGTTCTGGTGGACAAGCTGACCCCGTGGTTCGGCTCCGAGCCGCAGCGCGGCGAGGTGGTCGTCTTCCGCGACCCGGGCGGCTGGATGGACGGCGAGCGGAACCCCGAGCCGAACGCCGTACGGAAGGCGCTGAGCTTCATCGGGCTGATGCCGTCCGCCGAGGAGAAGGACCTGATCAAGCGGGTCATCGCGGTCGGCGGGGACACGGTGGAGTGCAAGCGTGGCGCGCCGGTCAAGGTCAACGGCACGGCGCTCGACGAGCCGTACATCTACCCGGGTTCCACCCCGTGCGACAACTATCCCGTGGGCACGGTCAAGGTCCCCAAGGACCACCTGTGGGTGATGGGCGACCACCGCAACGACTCCTGGGACTCGCGCGCCCATGTCCACGAGAAGACCGGCGGCTTCGTGCCCGTGGGGAACGTGATCGGCCGCGCCGTCGTGGTGGGCTGGCCGATACCCCGGTGGGCCACGCTGCCGGTGCCGGACACCTTCGGGCACGTGAACCCCTAGGGCACCAGCCCCGCCTGCCGGGCCAGCACCACCGTGGACACCCGGTTGTTCGTGCCCAGTTTGCGGTAGATCTTCTCGGTGTAGCGGTTGACCGTGTGGGGGGAGATCGCGAGGCGGCGGCCGATGCCGCCCGCGGTCAGGCCCTCGGCGAGCAGGCCGAGCACCGTGTGTTCGCGGGGTGTCAGACCGGCCTGCGCGGCCGTCGCCGCCGGGTCGGACGGCGGCACCGAGGCGCGCAGGCGCCGCAGTTCACGGATGTGCTTGTCGGCGCTGACGAGCAGCGGCTGGATCCGCGCGGCGAAGGCGAGTTCGTGCTCGCTGAAGTCCGATCCCTTGCGGCCCAGGGAAACGGCACGCAGGACGCGCCCTTCGGCCGGGAGCGGCAGGCCCAGTTGCTGGGTCGTCCCGTAGTCCCGGTGCGCCTCGCTGAAGCACTGCGTGTTGCGCCAGTCGTCGCGGAGCCGGTACATGGTCACCGGGGCCCGCTCGTCGGCGGCGAGGTACGCGATCAGGGGGTGCTGCTGTCGCGCCCGCCGCCGGACCAGGTCGTCCAGGGACGAACCGAGCGAGGCGGGCGCCCACCCGTCGGCCTGGCCCATCCGCCCCGGCGCGTCGAGCCGGGCGAAGATCACCGTGCCGCACCCGAAGGCCTCCAGCAAGTGGGCCGCCAGCACATGCCGGAGCGACTCAGGGTCCTCGCATTCGAGGATCGCGACGGAGAGGTCGAGCAGGCGCTCGTACTCCCGGGCATGGAACTGCGACATGAGTAATACGTCCCCAAAACGTTCTGTCTCACGCTCTGCCTCACGTCGGCACTCCCCCGCCCGTCAGGACGTGCCGGACGCCCCTTCCCCGCTCAGGCCGTCACGACCAGCGGCCCGTCCGGCCCAGCAGCAGCGCCGTGGCCGCCGTACCCGCCGTGGACGTGCGCAGCACGCTCGCGCCCAGGCGGTACGGCTTCGCGCCCGCCTCGGCGAAGACCGCGAGTTCCTCGGGCGAGACGCCGCCCTCCGGGCCCACCACCAGGACGATGTTGCCCGTCGGCGGGAGTTCCGCGGTGGCGAGGGGCGCGCTGCCGCCCTCCTCGTGCAGGACCGCCGCGAACGACGCGTCCGCGAGGAGCGTGGCGATCTGCTTGGTCGTCAGCAGGTCGGACACCGGGGGGAAGCGGAGGCGGCGGGACTGCTTGCCCGCCTCGCGTGCCGTCGCCCGCCACTTGTTCAGCGCCTTCGTGCCGCGCTCGCCCTTCCACTGGGTGATGCAGCGGGACGCCGCCCAGGGGACGATCGCGTCGACGCCCGTCTCGGTCATGGTCTCCACGGCGAGCTCGCCACGGTCGCCCTTCGGCAGGGCCTGGACGACGGTGATGTGCGGCTCCGGCAGGGGCTCGGAACGCACCGAGGTGACCGCGACGTCGAGGCGGTCCTTGCCCTCGACGGCGGCCACGGTGCCGAACGCCCCCGTGCCCTCGCCGTCCGTCAGGACGATCTCCTCGCCGACGCGCAGCCGGCGGACGGAGACGGCGTGCCGCCCCTCGGGGCCGCCGAGCGGGAAGACCGTACCGGGGAAGACACCCGTAAGGGCACCCTCCTCGACCAGGAAGACCGGCGCTGTCATGACTCGCTCCCTCGCAATTCGCTGCCCCCCGGCCAATCCCCCACCGCACCACGGTCCGCAACCGCGCTGCGGTCCCCCACCGCGTCGCAGTCCGCCAACGCGCTCCGCGCCGCCTCCAGTTCGGCGGCCAGCACCTCGACCAGCCGCCCGGCGGGCAGCTCCCGGGCCAGCCGGTGGCCCTGGCCCGCCCAGAGGTTCATGCCCTGCGGATCCCCCGCCGCCGCGGCCGCCTTGCGCAGACCCGCCGTCAGATAGTGGACCTGCGGGTACGCGGCCGGGGCGTACGGGCCGTGCTCCCGGAGGAAACGGTTCACCAGACCTCTGGCCGGGCGGCCGGAGAAGGCGCGGGTCAGCTCGGTGCCGACGAACAGCGGGTCGGTCAGGGCCTGTTTGTGGACGGCGTGCGCGCCCGACTCCGGGCAGACCAGGAAGGCGGTGCCGAGCTGCGCGGCGCGGGCGCCCGCGGCGAGCACGGCGGCGATCTGGGCGCCGCGCATCAGCCCGCCCGCGGCGATCATCGGGATGCGCACGGTCTCGCGGACCTCCGCGAGCAGCGTCAGCAGACCGGCGCCCGCGCCCGCGCCGTCCAGGTGCGGGTCGTCGCGGTGGGTGCCCTGGTGGCCGCCGGCCTCGACGCCCTGGACGCAGACCGCGTCCGCGCCCGCCAGTTCGGCGGCGCGCGCCTCGGCGGCGGAGGTGACGGTGACGACGGTGGTCGTGCCCGCCCCGGCGAGGGCCGTCAGGGCCGTGGCGGCGGGACAGCCGAAGGTGAAGGAGACCACCGGGACCGGGTCGTCGAGAAGGATCGCGAGCTTGGCGTCGTAGGCGTCGTCACCGCCCTGGCACCAGTCGCCGAGCGGGGTCTCGTACCAGGTGGCCTCACCGGCGAGTTGCTCGGCGTAGACCTCGATGGCGGCGGGGTCGGCGGCAGGGGGCTGCGGCATGAAGAGGTTCACGCCGAAGGGCGCGGCGGTACGGGCGCGGAGCTGCTTGATCTCCTCGTACATGGCGGCGGGGGTCTTGTAGCCCGCGGCCAGGAAGCCGAGGCCGCCCGCGTCGGAGACCGCGGCGGCCAGCGCCGGGCCGGCAGCACCGCCTGCCATGGGGGCCTGCACGACGGGATGCCGGAACAGTCCGGTGAGCGCGGTGTCACCCCGGGTGTCAGAAGCCATCGGATCTCCTTGCGCGGGGGTCACCGGCGACAACCGGTGCGGCGGAACCGCATCCTCGAATTCTGCGCCACGGAGCATCGCCGCCGGCCGCGCCGGTGGACTGCCTTCGGGCGGCGGGCAGGGCTTGCCCGCGTCTCGGCCACCGGGCCGAGGGGGAAGCCCCCCGGCGTCGGCCGTGGGGGAGGAGTCACGACCACATCGTGTCACGCGATCGTGGGACGCGGGGAATCTCCTCGCCGAACGGCACCCGGGGCACCCCGAGCAGGTGCCGACAGCCGCCGACAGCGCTCGGGGCACCCCGGGCCGAACGCCTACCGGCCGTTGAACGCGTCCTTCAAGCGCGAGAACAGACCCTGCTGCCCCGGCTTACCGCGCTCACCCGGGGAGCCAACCCCCGGACCCCCGGCCGAGCGCCTACCGCCCGTTGAACGCATCCTTCAAGCGCGAGAACAGACCCTGCTGCCCCGGCTTGAACTCGCCCATCGGACGCTCCTCGTTGCGCAGCTTCGCGAGCTGGCGGAGGAGGTCCTCCTGCTGGGGGTCGAGCTTGTTCGGCGTGATGACCTCGACGTGGACGATGAGGTCACCGCGGCCGCCGCCGCGCAGATGCGTGACGCCGCGCTGGTGCAGCGGGATCGACTGGCCGGACTGGGTGCCCGGACGGATGTCGATCTCCTCGACGCCGTCCAGGGTCTCCAGCGGCACCTTGGTGCCGAGGGCCGCGGCCGTCATCGGGAGGGTGACCGTGCAGTGCAGGTCGTCGCCGCGCCGCTGGAAGGTCGGGTGCGGGGTCTCGTGGATCTCCACATAGAGGTCGCCCGCGGGGCCGCCGCCGGGGCCGACCTCGCCCTCGCCCGCCAGCTGGATGCGGGTGCCGTTGTCGACACCGGCCGGGATCTTCACCGTCAGGGTGCGCCGCGAACGGACGCGGCCGTCACCGGCGCACTCCGGGCACGGGGTCGGCACCACGGTGCCGAAGCCCTGGCACTGCGGGCAGGGCCGGGAGGTCATGACCTGGCCGAGGAAGGACCGGGTGACCTGCGAGACCTCGCCACGGCCGCGGCACATGTCACAGGTCTGCGCGGAGGTGCCGGGGGCCGCGCCCTCGCCGCTGCACGTGGTGCAGACGACGGCGGTGTCGACCTGGATCTCCTTGGTGGTCCCGAACGCGGCCTCGGGCAGGCTGACTTCGAGACGGATCATGGCGTCCTGGCCACGGCGCGTACGCGAGCGCGGACCGCGCTGCGACGTCTGCCCGAAGAAGGCGTCCATGATGTCGGAGAAGTTGCCGAAGCCGGCGCCGAAGCCACCGGCGCCACCGCCACCGCCGTTCGCGGAGAGCGGGTCGCCGCCGAGGTCGTAGACCTGCTTCTTCTGCGGGTCCGAGAGCACCTCGTAAGCGGCGTTGATCTCCTTGAACCGCTCCTGCGTCTTCGGGTCCGGGTTCACGTCCGGGTGCAGCTCGCGGGCGAGGCGGCGGAAAGCCTTCTTGATCTCGTCCTGCGAGGCATCGCGCCGTACGCCCAGGACCGCGTAGTAGTCCGTGGCCACTTACGACTCCGCCAGGATCTGTCCGACGTAACGTGCCACTGCGCGTACCGCTCCCATCGTTCCGGGGTAGTCCATGCGGGTCGGTCCGACCACGCCGAGTTTGGCGACTGCCTCGTCGCCCGAACCGTAGCCGACGGCGACGACGGATGTGGAGTTGAGACCCTCATGAGCGTTCTCATGACCGATCCGCACCGTCATGCCCGAGTCCTTGGCCTCGCCGAGCAGCTTGAGCAGCACGACCTGCTCCTCCAACGCCTCCAGCACCGGCCGGATCGTCAGCGGGAAGTCATGCCCGAAGCGGGTGAGATTGGCGGTACCGCCGATCATCAGCCGCTCCTCGGTCTCCTCGACCAGGGTCTCCAGCAGCGTCGCGAGGACCGTGGAAACGGTTCCTCGGTCGTCCTGCTCGAAGGAGTCGGCGAGGTCCTGCACGAGCTGCGGCACATCCGAGAACCGGTGCCCCACGACCCGGCTGTTGAGCCGCGCCCGGAGATCCGCCAGCGTGGTCTCGCCGATCGGCGCCGGGCAGTCGACCATGCGCTGCTCGACCCGGCCGGTGTCCGTGATCAGCACCAGCATCACCCGCGCCGGAGCCAGTGAGAGCAGCTCCACATGACGCACGGTCGACCGGGTCAGCGAGGGGTACTGCACCACCGCGACCTGCCGGGTCAGCTGCGCGAGCAGCCGGACCGTACGGCCCACGACGTCGTCGAGATCGACGGCGCCGTCGAGGAAGTTGTGGATGGCGCGCCGCTCGGGCGTCGACAGGGGCTTGACGCCCGCGAGCTTGTCGACGAAGAGGCGGTACCCCTTGTCGGTCGGGATACGGCCCGCGCTCGTATGGGGCTGGGCGATGAAGCCCTCGTCCTCCAGCGCGGCCATGTCGTTGCGCACCGTGGCCGGGGACACGCCGAGGCGGTGCCGCTCGGTGAGGGCCTTGGAGCCGACCGGCTCCTCGGTGCCCACATAGTCCTGGACGATGGCGCGCAACACTTCGAGCCTGCGTTCGCTCAGCATCGCGCACCTCCAGTCCAGCCGTCTCACGGGGCCCTTCCCTGGCACTCCATGGTCACGAGTGCCAGATCCCTTCAGCCAGTGTACGGCCGCGCACCGCGACGAGGGCAAGAGCCGTCGTGCCGTGCGCCCGCGCACACCGCCGCCGCGCGCACGTCGAGCGGGCAACCGTACCGCGCTCCGGCTAGCGTCCGGGTATGGAGAGCCATGAGGGAACAACGCGTTGGGAGCGGCTCGCGCCGGGGGTCGCCCGCCGCAGAATGCCCGGGTGGGACGCGACGATCGGCGTGGTCGCGGGGTCCGCGGGCGTGCTGCTGGTGGACACCGGGGCGAGCGTGCCGGAGGGCGCCGAGGTCCGGCGGGAGGTACGCGAGCTCACCGGCCGCGACGTGACGCATATCGCTCTCACGCACCCGCACTTCGACCACGTCTTCGGCACCGCCGTGTTCTCGGGGGCGCAGGTGTACGGGGCCGTCGGCCTCGCCGAACTGCTGCTCCGCGAGCGCGAGGAGCTGGGGCGGGACGCCGTACGGCACGGAGCCGACCCGACGGCCGCCGCCGAGGCCGCCGACCTGCTCGTACGGCCGCACCACCCGGTCTCGGGCGAGCTCACGCTCGATCTGGGCGACCGGCAGGTGCTGCTGGCCAACGTGGGGCCGGGGCACACGGCACACGATCTGGCGGTCCTCGTGGCGGGCGCGGGCGGGGCGCCGGAGGTCGTCTTCTGCGGTGACCTGGTGGAGGAGTCGGACGAACCACAGGCGGGACCGGACGCCCTCCCCCGGCAG
Organism: Streptomyces sp. NPDC002537; assembly: GCF_053594975.1. NCBI lineage: Bacteria > Bacillati > Actinomycetota > Actinomycetes > Kitasatosporales > Streptomycetaceae > Streptomyces > Streptomyces sp. NPDC002537. The sequence goes on along the minus strand of NZ_JBSFWT010000024.1, from coordinate 39,596 downwards.
TGGCCCGCGGCACTGGACCGGCTGCTGGCACTGGGCGGCGAGGACGCGCTGTACGTACCGGGGCACGGGGCGGTGGTGGACGCGGGCTTCGTACGGAGGCAGCGGGACGCGCTGGCGCTGCGCTTCGGCGTGTCGTGAGTCCCGCGCGATCTTGATCCACAATGGCGCGCATGCGCAGCGGAGAGTACGGACCCGATCCGGCCTCCCTGGCTGCGTTTTCCCGGGGGACAACCCCGGGCCCCCGGCCTAGACCCGACGCCCGCCCCACAGGATGACACCCATGCGCAGCAGACACTACGGCCCTGATCTGACCCCTCCGTGGAAGAAGACCGCCCCCGCCCCCGAGGTGGCCGCCGAGGCCGACCTCGTGGTCGAGGAGGTCACCACGGGCTTCTGCGGGGCGGTGATCCGCTGCGAGAAGACGGCACAGGGGCTCACGGTCACCCTGGAGGACCGGTTCGGGAAGCACCGGGTCTTCCCGATGGAGCCGCGCGGCTTCCTGCTGGAAGGGCGCGTCGTCACCCTCGTACGCCCCACGGGCCCGAGCGCGCCGCAGGGCCCGGCCCGTACGGCCTCCGGCTCGATCGCCGTCCCGGGGGCGCGGGCGCGCGTCGCACGCGCCGGGCGCATCTATGTGGAGGGGCGCCACGACGCGGAGCTCGTGGAGCGGGTGTGGGGTGACGACCTGCGCATCGAGGGCGTGGTCGTGGAGTACCTGGAGGGCATCGACGATCTTCCGTCGATCGTGCGGTCGTTCGCGCCGGGCCCGGATGCCCGACTGGGCGTACTGGTCGACCACTTGGTGCCGGGCTCGAAGGAGTCCCGGATCGCGGCTTCCGTCACCGACGGGAACGTCCTGGTGGTGGGGCACCCGTACATCGACGTGTGGGAGGCCGTGAAGCCGTCGTCGGTGGGGATCACGGGGTGGCCGCGGGTGCCTCGGGGGGAGGACTGGAAGTCGGGGGTGTGCCGGGCGCTGGGGTGGCCGGTCAACACCGGGGCCGCTTGGCAGCGGATTCTGGGGTCGGTCAGGTCTTACAAGGACCTGGAACCGGAATTGCTGGGGCGGGTGGAGGAGTTGATCGATTTTGTGACGGTGCCGACTGTTTAGCGGGCCTGCGTCTTGAACCCGGACGTCTCCAAGGTCAAGTCGAGCACCTTGATGGGCACCGGATCTCCGAACTTGGAAGTCCGCCTGGTCTGGTACACCGCCTCTTCGCCCACGCCGGTCGGCTCGGTAAGAAGTACACAGCAAGCTTCGAACGGGTCCACGATCAGGTAGGCGGGTACCTGCCCGGCCGCATACATGGAGGGCTTGAGCTCGTAGTCACGGAGGCCGCTGGTCTTCGAGACAACTTCGAGGAGCATGGTGACTGCCCCGGCAGGAACCACGCGCCCTGGCCCCTGGAAAGCCTCACGCTCAATAACGACGAGGTCCGGCTGAGGCTCGCTCGACTCACCCGGAATCGCGATGTCCTGCGTGGTTTTCCGTTGCCACTGGGCGCCCGGAATCTGATCCCGCACCAGCTCCACGATGTCGTTGTGAACCCAGTCGGGCCCCGCCATCATCACGATTTCCCCCCGCAACAACTCGATCTTGTACCCCCCAAATACCTCGGGGTGCTTCTCGAACACAGCCATGATTCGTTCGTACACTTCGTACACAGCGGTCATCTCCGTGGCCCTCCACATCCACCGCGTGCATTGCCCCTCAGCCTACGAAGAAGCCGGGCAAGCACACGCCTTGTGCGCGTCAGTTCACCTGAACAGGCGATCAGTCCACCAGACCCCGCACCACCGCATCCGCCAGCAACCGCCCCCGCAGCGTCAGCACCGCGCGCCCCGCCTCGTACGGCTCGGCCTGGAGCAGGCCGTCCGCCAGTGCCTTCGCCGCCGCCTTCGCGCCCGCGGGCTTGAGCAGCGACAGAGGGCACCCGTCGATCAGCCGCAGTTCCAGCAGGATGCGTTCGACGCGCCGGTCCTCGTCCGGCAGGACCTCGCGGCCCGCGCCCGGGGAGCGGCCCTCGCTGAGGGCCTGCGCGTAGGCGCCCGGGTGCTTGACGTTCCACCACCGCACGCCGCCCACGTGGGAGTGCGCGCCGGGGCCCGCGCCCCACCAGTCCGCGCCGCGCCAGTAGAGCTCGTTGTGACGGCAGCGGCCGGCCTCGCCGGTCGCCCAGTTGGAGACCTCGTACCAGCTGAAGCCCGCGGCCGTGAGCATGTCCTCGGCGATGAGGTAGCGGTCGGCGTGCACGTCGTCGTCGGTCATCGGGACCTCGCCGCGCCGGATGCGGCGGGCGAGCTGGGTGCCCTCCTCGACGATCAGCGCGTACGCGGAGACGTGGTCCGGGCCGGCACCGATCGCCGCGTCCAGGGAGGCCCGCCAGTCGTCGTCCGACTCCCCCGGCGTGCCGTAGATCAGGTCCAGGTTGACGTGGTCGAAGCCGGCGGCGCGCGCCTCCGCGACGCACGCCTCCGGGCGGCCCGGGGTGTGCGTGCGGTCGAGGATCTTCAGCACGTGCTGCCGGGCGCTCTGCATGCCGAAGGAGATCCGGTTGAAGCCGCCCTCCCGCAGCTCCGCCAGATAGCGGGGGTCCACGGACTCCGGGTTGGCCTCGGTGGTGATCTCCGCGTCCTCGGCGAGCCCGAACTCGTCGCGGATCGCGCCCAGCATCCGGACGAGGTCGGCGGCGGGCAGCAGCGTGGGCGTGCCGCCGCCGACGAAGACGGTCTCCACGGGCCGCGGGTCGTCGCCCAGCGCCTTCCGCGCGAGGCGGATCTCCTGGCTCAGCGTCTCGGCGTAGTTGTCCCGGGACGCCAGGGCGCCGCCGGAACCGCGCAGCTCGCTCGCGGTGTAGGTGTTGAAGTCGCAGTACCCGCAGCGCGTCGCGCAGTACGGCACGTGCAGGTAGAAGCCGAGCGGCCGCTGCCCGGCGCCCTCCAGGGCGTGGTGGGGCAGCGCCCCGTCCTCGGGCATGGGTTCGCCGTCAGGCAGTACGGAAGGCATGGGTCCATTGTCCGGCATCGGCCGGTGGACCCCTGACCTCCGCCCGGCCGGGGCCCGCTCAGCTCTCGCGGGCGCCCGCGTACATGTCCTCGATCAGGTCCTTGTACTGCCGCTCCACGACGGGCCGCTTGAGCTTGAGGCTCGGGGTGAGCTCGCCGTGTTCGATGTCGAGGTCGCGCGGCAGCAGCCGGAACTTCTTGATCGTCTGCCAGCGCTGGAGGCCCTCGTTGAGGCGCTTCACATAGCCGTCGACGAGCTCCACGGTCTCCTCGGCGGCGACGATCTCGGCGTACGGCCTGCCCCCGAGGCCGTGCTCCGCCGCCCAGACCAGGAGGGTGGGCTCGTCGAGGGCGATCAGGGCGGTGCAGTAGTTGCGGTCGGCGCCGTGCACCAGGATGTTGGAGACGAACGGGCACACGGCCTTGAACTGGCCCTCGACCTCCGCGGGCGCCACGTACTTGCCGCCCGAGGTCTTGATCAGGTCCTTCTTGCGGTCGGTGATGCGCAGATAGCCGTCCGGGGACAGCTCGCCGATGTCGCCGGTGTGGAACCAGCCGTCGGACTCCAGGACCTCGGTCGTCTTCCCGGGCAGCCCGTGGTAGCCCGCCATGATGCCCGGACCGCGCAGCAGGACCTCGCCGTCGTCGGCGATCCGGACCTCGGTGCCGGGCAGCGGCTTGCCGACGGTGCCGGTGCGGTATGCCTCGCCCGGGTTGACGAAGCTGGCGGCGCTGGTCTCGGTGAGGCCGTAGCCCTCCAGGATGTGGATGCCCGCGCCGGAGAAGAAGTAGCCGATATCGGGGGCGAGCGCGGAGGCGCCGGAGACACAGGCCCGCAGCCGGCCGCCGAACGCCTCACGGATCTTGGTGTAGACGAGCGCGTCGGCGACCTTGTGCTTGGCGGCGAGCCCGAACGGGACGCTCCCGTTGCCGGTGCGGCGGAAGTTGTCCTGGGATGCCTTGGCGTACTCGCGGGCGACCTCGGCGGCCCAGTGGAAGATCTTGTACTTGGCGCCGCCGCCCTCGCGCGCCTTGCCCGCGACGCCGTTGTAGACCTTCTCGAAGATGCGCGGCACGGCGGCCATGTAGGTGGGCCGGACGACGCCGAGGTTCTCCACGATGCGGTCCGCGCGCCCGTCCACCGCGGTGACGTGCCCGGTGCTGATGTGGCTGACGGTGAGGACCTTGCCGAAGACGTGCGCGAGCGGCAGCCACAGGTACTGCACGTCGTCGGAGCGCACCAGCCCGGACGCCTGGATGGCCCGCGCCAGGTACGACCAGGAGTCGTGCGACAGCCGTACGCCCTTGGGGCGGCCGGTGGTGCCGGAGGTGTAGATCAGGGTGGCGAGCTGGTCGGCGCGCAGGGCGTCGATCCGGTCCCGCACCGCGTCGGGCCGCTCCTTGAGGAGGGCGGCGCCGCGCCGCTCCAGCTCGGCGAGGGAGAGCACCCAACCCTCCGGGTCGCCCTCGGCGGAGACCGCGTCCGCGGCGTCGATCACCACGACGTGGACGAGTCCGGGCAGGTCGGCGCGGTGCTCGCGGGCCTTGGCGAGCTGAGCGGCGTCCTCGGCGATCAGCACCCGGCTGCCGGAGTCGGCGAGGATGAAGGCCGTCTCGTCCGCGTTGGTGCTGGGGTAGACGGTGGTGGTGGCCGCCCCGGAGCAGAGCACTCCGAGGTCCGCCAGTATCCACTCCACCCGGGTGGCGGCGGCGAGCGCGACGCGCTCCTCGGGGCGCACCCCCAGGTCGATCAGCCCGGCGGCGATGGCGAAGATGCGGTCGGCCGCCTCCCGCCAGGTGAGCGAGGCCCAGCCGTCGGGACGCTCGCCGGTCGGCGAGGGCACCGGATAGCGGTACGCCTCGGCATCGGGGGTCGCCTCGACCCGTTCGACGAGGATCGTCGCCACGGAGGGCGGACGGTTCTCGATCAAAGCCTGTGTCTCGGTCACGGCGTCCTCCGGGGCCCGATTCGTTGCTGGTGACTCGCGAGTAACCTTCCAAGCAGTGATCAGACTAGAGCCCGTATGGCGGCTGCGTAAGGGTCTGTAGTTGCCTTGTCGAAGCTGTGACCAGTGAGGCGGGTGTGTGCTGCGCGCACCCGAGCCGACCGGGGCATTCCGGGTACGGAAAGCGCCCGCTCCCCCATGGGAACGGGCGCTTCCGGACAGCGGACGGCGACTTGTCGCCGTCGGGCCGCGACTACTTCCTGCTCTTGCCGGGCCGCTCCTGCCGGACTGCTCCTGTCGGACCGCTCTTGCCGGGCCGGGCTACTTCTTGCCCTTCTCCCCGCCGTCGGAGTCCGAGGACAGCACCGCGATGAAGGCCTCCTGCGGGACCTCCACGCTGCCGACCATCTTCATCCGCTTCTTGCCTTCCTTCTGCTTCTCCAGCAGCTTCCGCTTACGGGAGATGTCACCGCCGTAGCACTTGGCGAGGACGTCCTTGCGGATCGCGCGGACCGTCTCACGGGCGATGACCCGCGAGCCGATGGCGGCCTGGATCGGCACCTCGAAGTTCTGCCGCGGGATGAGCTCGCGCAGCTTGGCGACGAGCCGCACTCCGTACGCGTACGCCTTGTCCTTGTGCGTGATCGCGGAGAACGCGTCGACCTTGTCGCCGTGCAGCAGGATGTCGACCTTGACGAGGCTGGCCTGCTGCTCACCGGTGGGCTCGTAGTCCAGGGAGGCATAGCCGCGGGTCTTGGACTTCAGCTGGTCGAAGAAGTCGAAGACGATCTCGGCGAGCGGCAGGGTGTAGCGCAGCTCGACGCGGTCCTCGGAGAGGTAGTCCATGCCCAGCAGGGAGCCGCGGCGGGACTGGCAGAGCTCCATGATCGCGCCGACGAACTCGTTCGGGGCGAGGATGGTCGACTTGACGACCGGCTCGTGCACCTCGGCGATCTTCCCCTCGGGGAACTCGCTCGGGTTGGTGACGATGTGCTCGGTGCCGTCCTCCATCAGGACGCGGTAGACCACGTTGGGCGCGGTGGCGATGAGGTCCAGGCCGAACTCGCGCTCCAGGCGCTCCCGGATGACGTCCAGGTGCAGCAGGCCGAGGAAGCCGACGCGGAAGCCGAAGCCGAGGGCCGCGGAGGTCTCCGGCTCGTAGACCAGGGCGGCGTCGTTGAGCTGGAGCTTGTCGAGCGCCTCGCGCAGCTCGGGGTAGTCCGAACCGTCCAGCGGGTAGAGGCCGGAGAACACCATCGGCTTGGGGTCCTTGTAGCCGCCCAGGGCCTCGGTGGCACCGTTGGTGAACGAGGTGATCGTGTCACCGACCTTGGACTGCCGGACGTCCTTCACACCGGTGATGATGTAGCCGACCTCGCCGACGCCGAGACCGTCGGAGGGCGTCATCTCGGGCGAGGAGACGCCGATCTCCAGCAGCTCGTGGGTGGCGCCGGTCGACATCATCCTGATGCGCTCGCGCTTCTTCAGCTCGCCGTCCACGACCCTGACGTAGGTGACCACGCCGCGGTAGGAGTCGTAGACCGAGTCGAAGATCATCGCGCGGGCCGGGGCGTCCTTGACGCCGACCGGGGCGGGGACCTCGGCGATGACCTTGTCGAGCAGCGCGTCCACGCCGACGCCGGTCTTCGCGGAGACCTTGAGCACGTCGGAGGGGTCGCAGCCGATGAGGTGCGCCAGCTCGGCGGCGAACTTCTCGGGCTGGGCGGCAGGCAGGTCGATCTTGTTGAGGACCGGGATGATCGTGAGGTCGTTCTCCATCGCCAGGTAGAGGTTGGCGAGGGTCTGCGCCTCGATGCCCTGGGCGGCGTCCACCAGGAGGATGCAGCCCTCGCACGCGGCGAGGGAACGCGAGACCTCATAGGTGAAGTCGACGTGACCCGGGGTGTCGATCATGTTGAGGATGTGGGTCCGGCCCTGGTCCTCGCCCTCGGTGGGCGCCCAGGGCAGACGGACCGCCTGGGACTTGATCGTGATGCCGCGCTCGCGCTCGATGTCCATCCGGTCGAGGTACTGCGCGCGCATCTGCCGCTGGTCGACCACGCCGGTCAGCTGAAGCATCCGGTCGGCGAGCGTCGACTTGCCGTGGTCGATGTGCGCGATGATGCAGAAGTTGCGGATCAGAGCCGGGTCGGTACGGCTCGGCTCGGGCACGTTGGTAGGGGTCGCGGGCACGCAGGATCCATTCGGTGACTTCGGCGCTGGAACGCCAGTCTCGGCGGGAGTCGGGTATACGACCCCTCCATGGTCCCATGAGCGACGGGTACGGTCCGGTTTGGGAGGCCGGAGAGCCTGCTGGTAGTCTGGAGCACTGTGCCTCGTGCCCTCTCGGGTGCGGGCGCACTCATCGAAATCCGACGAACCTGAAAAGGCTCTTTCGTGGCGAACATCAAGTCCCAGATCAAGCGGAACAAGACCAACGAGAAGGCTCGCCTGCGCAACAAGGCCGCCAAGTCCTCGGTCAAGACCGCTGTCCGCGCCGCTCGCGAGGCCCTGCTCGCCGGCGACGTCGAGAAGGCCACCGCCGCCGTTGCCGCGGCCGGCAAGAAGCTCGACAAGGCCGCCAGCAAGGGTGTTCTGCACAAGAACGCCGCCGCCAACAAGAAGTCGGCGCTGGCCAAGCAGGCTGCGGCCCTCAAGGCCTGAAGTCTTTCCGGGGCCTGGCCCCGGGCCCGCCGGTGCGGATGCGGACCCTCTCAACCGCCCTGCTCCGGCTCCCCGCCGCACGCGGTCGTTCGCCACGCGCGCGCGGCACATGAGCCTCACGGCTCGCTCGACAAACTCGAAGGCCCCGTGCCCAGCCCTTCCCCAGGGCGGGCACGGGGCCTTCGGGCTTTCTGCCTCCGGGTGTTGTGCCTTCGGTCCTCGGGAGACGCTGTGCCGCGGAGGCGTCCGTAGCCGGGGCGGAGCCCCGGGGCTACGGGCGGCCGCTCCGTGCGGCTTTCGCGACAGCGACAACGGCCTTCTCCAGGGCGTACTCCGGGTCGTCCCTGCCGCCCTTCACCCCGGCATCCGCCTCCGCGACGGCCCGCAGCGCCACGGCGACACCGTCCGCCGACCAGCCGCGCATCTGCTGCCGCACCCGGTCGATCTTCCACGGCGGCATGCCCAGGTCACGGGCCAGATCTCCCGGGCGGGCCCCCCGGGGCGCGGAGGCGAGCTTGCCGATGGCGCGGACGCCCTGGGCGAGCGCACTGGTGATCAGCACCGGGGCGACGCCGGTCGCCATCGACCAGCGGAGGGCTTCCAGTGCCTCGGCGGCCCGGCCCTCCACGGCCCGGTCGGCCACGGTGAAGCTGGAGGCCTCGGCGCGGCCGGTGTAGTAGCGGGCCACGACGGACGCGTCGATAGTGCCCTCGATGTCGGCGACGAGCTGGGCGCAGGCGCTCGCCAGCTCGCGGAGGTCGCTGCCGATCGCGTCAACCAGGGCCTGGCAGGCCTCGGGGGTCGCGGAGCGGCCGGTGGCACGGAACTCCGACCGCACGAATGCCAGACGGTCGGCCGGCTTGGTCATCTTGGGGCAGGCGACCTCGCGGGCCCCGGCCTTGCGGGCCGCGTCCAGCAGGCCCTTGCCCTTGGCGCCTCCGGCGTGCAGCAGCACGAGGGTGATCTCCTCGGCGGGCGCGCCGAGGTAGCCCTTCACGTCCTTGACCGAGTCGGCCGACAGATCCTGCGCGTTGCGCACGATCACGACCTTGCGCTCGGCGAACAGTGACGGGCTGGTCAGCTCCGCCAGCGTGCCGGGCTGGAGCTGGTCGGAGGTGAGGTCGCGTACGTCGGTGTCCGCGTCGGCGGCACGGGCGGCGGTCACCACCTCGCGCACGGCGCGGTCGAGAAGGAGGTCCTCCTGGCCCACGGCGAGCGTGACGGGGGCGAGCAGGTCGTCGGTTGCAGTCTTCCTGGCCATCGCGTCCAGCATCCCACGCACCGGTGACACTCCCGCCCGCGCGGCCGTCCGGGCATACCGCACAATGAGCGGGTGAGCAGCGTTTCCTCTTCTTCTCCGGCTTCCTCGCCGTCCCCCTCGCCGTCCCCCGCCTTCGATGCGGGCGACCCCGTACGGCACCTGCTGGTGCTCCCCGACCGCGACGCCGCCGACGAGGTGGTGGACGAAGCGGCCCAGCGCTTCGGGCTGGACGAGGAGCCGCAGGTCGTGCGCGAGGCCCTCGCGGGCGAGGACGACGCCGAGGACGCCCAGTGGCTGGTCGTCATCGAGGACACGGCCGGGAAACTGGCCACCGACGCACTGCGCGAGCTCGCCGAGGAGTACGAAGGCTGGCTCGAAACGGAGTGACGCCGCAGGGCGGGGCGGAAGCCGGCCCGCCCCGCTTCACGGAAGGCCCGGCTTCACGGGAAGGGCCGTGGCGGGGAGAAGGCCGTCGCGTCGCCGGTCACCGCCACCGGGCCGTCCCTGTCCGTACGGAGGACGGTCGCGCCCTGGGCCTGGAGAGCGGCGAGCGTACGGGGTGACGGGTGCCCGTACGGGTTGCCCGTGCCCACCGAGATGACGGCCAGCCGTGGGCGGAGCCTCCGTATCAGCTGGGGGTCCTGGTAGGCGGAGCCATGGTGGGCGACCTTGAGGACGTCCACCGGCGGCAGATCGGGGCGGGCCTCCAACAGGGCCTGCTGAGCGGGTGGTTCGAGGTCGCCGAGAAGCAGCAGGGTCAGTCCGGCGCTCCGGACCAGAAGGGTCACGCTGGCGTCGTTGGGGCCGTCCTCCGCCGCCACGGACGCCCCCGCCGGTGGCGGCCACAGCACTTCCCAGGACAGCTCGCCGAGCCGCCGCCGCTCCCCCGGCGCGGCTTCGACGACCGGGACCCGGGCGTGCTCCGCCTCGTGCCGTACGAACGCCGCCTGGCCCGGCGGCTCCGCGAACGGCGTGGTCTCGATCGCCCCGACGGCCCGGCCGCGCAGCACGCCGGGCAGGCCGTCGACGTGATCGGCGTGATAGTGGCTGAGCAACAGGAGCGGCACCCGCTCCACGCCGAGGGTCCGCAGGCACCGGTCGACAGCGCGGGGTTCGGGGCCCGCGTCCACCACCACGGCGGAGCCCTCGCCCGCGGCGAGGACCAACGCGTCGCCCTGCCCCACATCGCACGCCGCGAAGCGCCAGCCCGGAGGCGGCCAGCCGGTGACGGCCCGGGTCAGGGGCACCGGACGGACGACCGCGACCATCAGGAGCAGGGCGCAGGCCGCGCAGATCCAGGGGCGGTGGAGCGCTTTGCGGGCGGCGAACACGGCCGCGGCGGTGGCCACGGCCAGCAGCAGCCCGCCGAGTCGGCCGCCGGGCCAGCCGAGCTCCGCGCCGGGCAGGTCCGCGCCGGTACGGGCCACGGTCGCGGCCCAGGACGCGGGCCAGCCCGCGAGCCAGGCGAGGCCCTCGGCGACCGGTGGGGCGAGGGGCGCGGCGACCAGGGCGGCGAACCCGAGTACCGTGGCCGGGGTGATGGCCAGCTCCGCCAGAAGGTTGCAGGGCACCGCCACCAGGCTCACCCGTGCCGCCATCAGGACGATCACGGGCCCGCACACGGCCTGTGCCGCGGCGGCCGCGGCGAGCGCCTCCGCGGCTCGCGCCGGAACCCCGCGCCGTCGCAGCGCGTCGCCCCAGCGCGGGGCCAGGGTGATCAGGGCGCCGGTGGCCAGGACGGACAGCGCGAAGCCGTAACTCCGGGCCAGCCACGGGTCGTGGAGGACGAGCAGCAGCACGGCCGCCGCGAGGGCGGGGAGCAGGCTGCGGCGCCGTCCCGTACCGATGGCCAGCAGGGTGATCAGCCCGCAGGCGGCGGCCCGCAGCACGCTTGGCTCGGGGCGGCACACCACCACGAACCCCAGCACCAGCACCGCCCCCAGCGCCGCCGTCAGCCGCAGGGGCACCCCCAACCGGGCGGCCAGCCCGCGGCGTTCGGCGCGCGCGGCGAGATGGGACGGGCCGATGAGCACCGTGATCAGGATCGCGAGGTTGCTTCCGGAGACGGCCAGCAGGTGCGTCAGGCCCGTGGCCCGGAATGCCTCTTCGAGGTCGGGCGGCACGCGTGACACGTCGCCCACCACCAGCCCTGGGAGGAGCGCCCGGGCGTCCGGGGCCAGGCCGTCCGTGGCGGAGCGGAGGCCCGCGCGAAGCCGGGCAGCCGTCCGCTGGACCGCGCTGGGCCCCTCGATGACCGTGGGCGGGCCCTGGCCGCTGACGCGGAGGACCGCCGCGACGCGGTCGCCCTCCCGGGCGGGTGGGGCGAGCCTGCCCACGACCCTGACCCTGGTGGAGGGCAACAGCCCCAGCCAGGACGGGTGGGCGAGCAGCAGGACGGGCGTGCGGACCGTCGTCTCACGCGTCTCGCGGCTTCCGGCCAGGAGCCGGGTGGCTTCGGCCTCCACGACGACGACGGGTTGCGCGCGGGCCGCTCCCCGCACGTGGGGACGGGTGGACCTGGGGTCGCTCGTGACCGTCGCCTCCAAGGTGACGTCCGCGTAGTGGCTCGCCAGGGCCGGCAGCGGGCCGCGGTGGGACTCCGCCGCGGTGAGGGCGGCGGAGGTGGCAGCGGCCGCGGCGCAGAGCAGTATCGCCGCCCCGGCGGTTGCCACCCCGGTGCGTGTCCGTAGGCCCTTTCCCCGGCCCCACCCCTTCCTGATCGTGTCGGCCCCCGTCGCGTCGGCCCTGATCGTGTCGGCCCCGGTCGTGTCGGCCCCGGTCGCGTCGGCTCGTGGCTCCGCCGCGCGGGAGGTGAGCCGCGGGCCGCGCTGCCGCGCCGTGCCCTCAAGAGCCGGACGGGCTGAACGTCCGCCAGGACGAGCCGAGTCGGGCGCCCGGGTTCCCGGACCACGGTGGCCCTCCTCCCTCAGCGGTGACCGCGCACGCGCGCGGTACGGGTCGGAAGCCCGTGGTCCCGGGCCTCGGCCGTTCTCCCGCCGCGCACCGGCCGGGCCTTTGCTTCCGCGCACCAGCAGCACGCATGCTGTCACCACAGCCAGCACCACGGCGGCCGCGACGGTCGCCCCGTCCGTCACCAGCGCCACCGCCGCCGCTGCCCACGCGGCGGCCGCGGGGAAGACCAGGCGCAGGTCACCCTGGATGCCCTGAGTGCTCTGGGTGTTCTGGGTGCTCTGAGTGCCCTGAACGCTTTGCCCGCTCTGGGCGTTCAGGAGTGGGGCGGGCGGGGTCATGGCTGGACCAGTGTGCGGAGGTCGTTGAAGCGGCGGGTGCCGATGCCGTTGACGTGGCGGAGTTCGTCCACGGAACGGAAGCCGCCGTGCTCGGTGCGGTACTCGACGATGTGCTGGGCGAGGACCGGGCCGACGCCCGGGAGGGAGTCGAGCTGTTCCGCCGTCGCGGAGTTGAGGCTGATCGGACCGGCCTGCCTGCCGCCCGCCGCACCCGGCCCGCCGGGCGGGGGCGCGCCCGCGGGGGCCGGTGACGCGCCCACCACGATCTGTTCGCCGTCCATGAGCAGCCGGGCCCGGTTGAGCCCCGCCAGATCCGTACCGGGCCGGGCGCCCCCGGCGGCGGTCAGTGCGTCGACGACCCGCGAACCGGGCGGCAGCCGCTGGATGCCGGGCCGCAGCACCTTGCCCGTCACGTCCACCACCACACCACCACCGGGCACCCGGGCCGTGGCCTCGGCCGGGGCCGCCCCGGAAGGGACCCTCTTCGGGGCGGCGGCCATCGCGGCAGGCGCCTCCCGGTCCGGCGCGCGCACGGCCTGCGGCCGGCCCACCCAGAAGTGGTACGCGGCGAACGCGCACGCCGCGACCAGCACGACCGCCAGCGCGGCGAGCGTCTTCGGCTCGACGCCGCAACGGAGTTGGACCCACATCGGCAGCCGATCCCCCACGGCGGCCAGCCAACTCCCCTTCATCTGCCTGGATTTGAACCTGTTCGCCGTGGCCCCATCCACATCGGGAGGGTCCGTACCGCCGCGGCCGACCGGCCGTTCCGGGAACAGGCTCGCGGCCCGCGCGCCCGGCGAGCCCGAGCGCGCGGTATCAGTGGGATCAGCAGGCTCGACGGGACCGGTGGGACCGGCGGGGTCAAGTGTCGCGGTGCTCCGGTGATCAGTCATGTCATGACCGTAGGCGCGTTTCCATGATCCCGCCGAAGCGGCTCAAATTCCGTGGATAACCGGCGAGTTGTGGATAACCCCGTCACCTGATCAGGGGCTCCGCCCGTCTACCGGGGCGCGACCACCACACCCAGCAGCCCCGGCCCCGTGTGTGCCCCGATGACCGCTCCGACCTCGCTGACGTGGAGTTCCACGAGCCCCGGCACCCGCTCCCGCAGCCGGTCCGCGAGGAGGGTCGCGCGGTCGGGGGCGGCCAGGTGATGAACGGCGATGTCGACGGGCGCGGCGCCCGCCCGCTCGACGGCGATCTCCTCGAGGCGGGCGATGGCCTTGGAGGCCGTACGGACCTTCTCCCGCAGCTCGATGCGGCCGTCGTCGAGCTGGAGCAGGGGCTTGACCGCGAGCGCCGAACCCAGCAGCGCCTGCGCGGCGCCGATCCTGCCTCCCCTGCGGAGGTAGTCGAGGGTGTCGACGTAGAAGAACGCCACCGTGCCCTGCGCGCGCTTCTCGGCGGCGGCGACGGCCTCGTCGAGGGTGCCGCCCGCGTCCACGGTCTCCGCCGCGGCCAGCGCGCAGAAGCCGAGGGCCATGGCGACCATGCCGGTGTCCACGACCCGCACCGGCACGGGCGCGTCGGCCGCCGCGAGGACCGCCGCGTCGTACGTGCCCGAGAACTCGGCGGACAGGTGGAGCGAGACGATGCCCTCCGCCCCCGCCTCCGCCGCCGCGCGGTAGGCGGCCGCGAAGACCTCGGGGCCGGGCCGCGAGGTGGTCACCGGCCTGCGCTTCTGCAGGGCCTGCGCGAGGGAACGGGCGGAGATCTCGGTGCCCTCTTCGAGCGCCTCGTCGTCCAGGACGACGGTGAGCGGTACGGCGGTGATGTGGTGCCGCTCCATCGCCCGCTGTGGCAGATAGGCCGTGGAATCGGTGACGACAGCGACATGGCGGGACATGTTCCGGAGATTACCCGCCGGGGCACGCCCGCGGCAGTGCGGACCCCGTACGCGTGACCGCCCCATGGGACGGCCGGACAGAAGGCGGGACGATCCTGTAATGCCGCCCTGTAACGCCACCCTGTAATGCCGCCCGGGACGGCTCAGGTCGTGCTCTCCGGGCGGCCGGTCTTCTGCCAGGAGTAACCGGGCTGCCGCCACGCGTCGCGGCCGGTGACCGCGGGCCGCTCGGTGCCCGCCGCCTTGCCCGTTCCGGACTCGGCCGCGCCCCCGGTCCGCTCGTCCGCCGCGGGGCCCCAAACGGCGCCGGACGGCTCCGACGCCCCGGGGCCCGTGGCGGGGCCGGGCGGCTCCTCCGTCGTCCAGTGCCGGAGCGCGCCCGCCTCCATCTGGATCTGGCCGCTGAGGGTCTCCAGGTCGTCCTCGGCGAACCGCCGGGCCCGGTCCTGCGCCGCCCAGCGGAGGGAGTCGGCGGAGCCCTTGACCCGCTCGGTGCGCTCCCGCAGCTCGGGCAGGCACGCGGCGATCCTGGCCTTGTCGGGCTCGTTCTCCAGGCGCTTGAGGTCGTCGTCCAGCTCGTGGCCGTGCGCGCTGAGCCGCTCGAACAGGGCCAGCGCCTCGGACAGCGAGGAGTCCTCCGTGGCGGCGAGGCGCAGCGCCTCCTGGGTGGCGCGCATGGACGTGCGCAGCGAGAGGCGCAGCTGTGCGACCTCGCCGGCCGCGCCGGGCTGGGCGTACTGCCTGGCCTTGAGGCGGGTGTCCTCGACGGTGCGGCGGGCCTGGGTGACAGTGCGGTCCACACCGCGCTTGACCGCGCGCACGGTCTTGACCGTGGCGATCACCCCGAGCGTGACGAGGACCGCGAAGATCAGTGCGACGATCACGGCCGCGGCTTCCATGGACTCTCCTCAGCGGGGTCGGTCACATCGTGGTTCGGGGCGGGCCGTCGTGGTGCCGAGGTCCGCCGGGCACCTCTCCACGGTAGACGCAACGGGCAGGTCGGGGGTGCCGATGGAACCCCCAACCTGCCCGTAGGGAGAAACCCCGAGGGCCCTCCCGCACGGCTTGTGCCGGTTATGCCGGGACGATGTTCACCAGCTTCGGCGCCCGCACGATGACCTTGCGGATGCCCGCGCCGCCCAGTGCGGCGACGACCGCCGGGTCGGCCAGGGCGAGCCGCTCCAGTTCCTCGTCGGAGATCGCCGGGGGGACCTCCAGCCGCGCCTTGACCTTGCCCTTGATCTGGACGACGCAGGTCACGGCCTCGTCGACCAGGTACGCCGGGTCGGCGACCGGGAAGTCCTCGTGGACGACCGAGGCGGTGTGGCCGAGCTTGCGCCACAGCTCCTCGGCGATGTGCGGGGCCAGCGGGGCGACCAGCAGCACGAGTCGCTCGGCGACGGACCGCGGGACCTCGCTCAGCTTGGTCACGTGGTTGTTCAGCTCGGTGACCTTGGCGATGGCGGTGTTGAAGCGCAGGTTCGCCATGTCCTGGGTGACGCCGTCGACGGCCTTGTGCAGGGCGCGGAGCGTCGCCTCGTCGGCCTCGGCGTCGACGACGGTGACCTCGCCGGTCGCCTCGTCGACCACGTTGCGCCACAGGCGCTGGAGCAGGCGGTACTGGCCGACGACGGCGCGGGTGTCCCAGGGACGGGAGACGTCCAGGGGGCCCATCGCCATCTCGTACAGGCGCAGCGTGTCCGCCCCGTACTCGGCGCAGATCTCGTCCGGCGTGACGGCGTTCTTCAGGGACTTGCCCATCTTGCCGAGCAGTCGGCCGACCTTCTCGCCGTTGTAGTAGAAGGCGCCCTCGCGCTCCTCGACCTCGGCGGCCGGCACGGCGATGCCGCGGGCGTCGCGGTAGACGTACGCCTGGATCATGCCCTGGTTGTAGAGCTTGTGGAACGGCTCGTTCGAGGAGATGTGGCCCAGGTCGAAGAGGATCTTGGACCAGAAGCGGGCGTACAGCAGGTGCAGCACGGCGTGCTCGGCGCCGCCGACGTACAGGTCGACGCCGCCGTGCGGCTGGCCGTCGCGCGGGCCCATCCAGTAGCGCTCGGCGTCGGCGGAGACCAGGCGCTCGTCGTTGTTCGGGTCCAGGTAGCGCAGTTCGTACCAGCAGGAACCGGCCCAGTTGGGCATGGTGTTGGTCTCGCGGCGGTAGCGCTTGGAGCCGTCGCCGAGGTCCAGAGTGACGTTGACCCAGTCCTCGTTGCGGGAGAGCGGCGTCTCCGGGGAGGTGTCGGCGTCGTCCGGCTCGAAGGTGCGCGGGGAGTAGTCCTCGACCTCGGGCAGCTCCAGGGGGAGCATGGACTCGGGCAGCGCGTGGGCGACGCCGTCCTCGTCGTAGACGATCGGGAAGGGCTCGCCCCAGTAGCGCTGGCGGCTGAACAGCCAGTCGCGCAGGCGGAAGTTGACGGTGCCCTCGCCGATGCCCTGCTCGGTGATCCAGGCGATGGCGGTGCTCTTGGCCTCGGCGATGTCCATGCCGTTGAGGTCGAGCTTGTCGTTGGCGGAGTTGATGGCCGGGCCCTGGCCGGTGTAGGCCTCGCCCTCCCAGCCCTCCGGCGGCGCGACGGTGCGCACGATGGGCAGCTCGAAGGCGGTCGCGAACTCCCAGTCGCGCTCGTCCTGGCCGGGCACGGCCATGATGGCGCCGGTGCCGTAGCCCATCAGGACGTAGTCGGCGACGAAGACGGGGACCGGCTCGCCGGTCAGCGGGTTGCGGGCGTACGCGCCGGTGAAGACACCGGTCTTGTCCTTGCCCTCGGTCTGCCGCTCGACGTCGGTCTTGGCCTGCGCCTGCTTGCGGTAGGCGGCGACGGCGTCGGCCGGGGTGCGGGCGCCGCCGGTCCAGGCGTCCTTGGTGCCCCGGGGCCACTCGGCGGGGACGATGGAGTCGATCAGCCCGTGCTCGGGGGCGAGCACCATGTAGGTGGCGCCGAACAGGGTGTCCGGGCGGGTGGTGAAGACGGTGATCTTCTCGTCGTGGCCGACGACCCCGAAGGAGACGCGGGCGCCCTCGCTGCGGCCGATCCAGTTGCGCTGCTGGAGCTTGATGGCCTCGGGCCAGTCCAGCTCCTCCAGGTCGTCGATCAGGCGGTCCGCGTAGGCGGTGATCCGCATGTTCCACTGGCGGAGCTTGGACTTGAAGACGGGGAAGTTGCCGCGCTCGGAGCGGCCGTCGGCGGTGACCTCCTCGTTGGCGAGGACGGTGCCCAGGCCGGGGCACCAGTTGACGGGCGCGTCGGAGGCGTACGCCAGGCGGTACTCACTCAGCAGGTCGGCGCGCTCCGCCGCGGAAAGCTCGCCCCACGCGCGCGTGCCCGGCGCCTGACGCAGGCCGCTCTCGAACTGCTCGACCAGCTCGGCGATCGGGCGGGCCTTCCGGGCATCCGCGTCGTACCAGGAGTTGAAGATCTGCAGGAAGATCCACTGGGTCCACTTGTAGTACGCCGGGTCGATCGTCTCGAAGGAGCGGCGCTTGTCGTGGCCCAGGCCCAGCCGGCGCAGCTGCGCCTTCATGTTCTCGATGTTGGCCTCGGTGGACACCCGCGGGTGGGTGCCGGTCTGCACGGCGTACTGCTCGGCGGGCAGGCCGAAGGCGTCGAAGCCGAGGGTGTGCAGGACGTTGTGGCCTGTCATGCGGTGGTAGCGCGCGTAGACGTCGGTGGCGATGTAGCCCAGCGGGTGGCCGACGTGGAGGCCCGCACCGGAGGGGTACGGGAACATGTCCATGATGAACTTCTTGGGCCGTGCGACGGCCTCGGGGGCGCCCGCCAGGTCACCGCTGGGGTTGGGCGCCTCGTAGGTGCCGTCCGCGTCCCAGAAGTCCTGCCAGCGTGCCTCGATGTCAGCGGCCAGCGCGGCCGTGTAGCGGTGCGGGGCAGCCACCTCGGCGGCGGTGTTGGTCTCGCTCATCGTCCTCAAAGCTCCATCGATCGTCGTCTCTACCTGCGGCACCTGCGGAAATGAAAAATCCCCTCGCACAGGAGGGGACGCCGCGCCGATGCCGGCCGGGGGATCACCGGCCGGTACTGATCAGCGCGGCCCGCTAAGCAGAAGGCGTACGGCACGCATGGGGTCAGGTTACCGCAGGGGCCGAAGGGCCCGCACCGAGGTACGGGCCCTTGGCCTGCCCTGCTAGCGCCGGTGGCCGGGGATGTACGAGGTCACGTAGGTGTCGGCCGGGGAGCCGACGCCGGTGACGTTGTCGTAGCCGACGGTCGCGGAGAGCGAGCTGTCGCCGCCGAGGCTGCGCAGCGAGGTGACCGTGCCGCCCTTGGCGTCGACGCCGTTGACGAAGTCGACGCGCGCCACGCCGAGGCCCTGGCCCTGGCCCAGCGGGTGGTCGGTGACGTCGTGGTACGCCGCGGTGCCGTAGCGGTCGTAGATGCCCGGGTTGGCGAAGCCGATCGGGACGCCGTGCCGCGCCTGCTGCGCCAGCGCCTGGATGCCCGCGATCACCGGAGCGGCGAGCGAGGTGCCGCCGATGCGGTACTCGTCGTACTTCTGCGAACCGTCCGGGAAGGTCTGCGTCTGGCCGACCAGGAAGCCGGTGCTGGAGTCGGCGACGGCCGCGATGTCGGGCTCGACGCGCATCGGCTTGGCGGTGCCGTTCGTCTTGGAGAGCGCGTCCGGGACGACGCCGCGCTGGTAGAAGGGCTGCTCGACCAGCTTGCTGGTGCCGCCGCCCGCGCCACCGGTGAAGGTGCCGGGGAAGCCGTCCCAGTTCTGGCCGTCCTTGGTCAGGGGCGCCTTGTGCGTGCCCCAGCCGGTCTCCCACAGGTACTTGTCGCCCTTGCCGACGGCGAGCGAGGTGCCGCCGACGGAGGTGACCCACGCGGAGTTGGAGGGCGTGTCGACCATCTTCGTGCCGTGCTTGGCGACGTTGTCGCCGTCGTCACCGGAGGAGAAGTAGAAGCCGATGCCCTCGACCGCGCCCTGCTGGAAGATCTGGTCGTAGGCGGCCGCCACGTCCGGGGTCTCGTTGGCCTCGACGTCGCCCCAGGAGTTGGAGACGATGTCGGCGAGGCGGTTGTCGACGACCTTGTGCAGGGAGTCGATCAGGTCGTCGTCCTGGCAGGAGGAGCCGCCGACGTAGACGATGTCCGCGTCCGGGGCCACACCGTGGGCGGCCTCGATGTCGAGCGTCTCCTCGCCGTACCAGCCGGCGGCGTCGCACTCGGTGGGCGCGGTGTGCGTCCAGGCCGCCGGGAGGATCTGCGAGAACTGGCCCTTGCGGTAGGCCTTGTCACCGTTGCGCTTGGCGTACTCGGTGATGTCCTTGGAGATGGTCGGCGAGGCGTACGCGTCGGTGATCGCGATCGTGACGCCCTTGCCGGTGAAGTTCTTCGCGCCGTACACGGCACGCAGCTGCTTGCCCGTGTAGCCCTTGATGGCGTAGGGCACGTGGCCGCCGTAGGCGGAGGGCAGGCCGGTGTTGGTGTTCGAGCCGTAGTAGGTGGAGAACGGCCCGGAGTTGCGGAAGGCCTTGCTCGGGCCCGGCAGGGCGTCGTCGTGGTGGGCCAGGCGCGGCGCGTTGTTGAGGCCCACGACGGTCAGGACGGCGTCGCCGAGGGAGGCCGGGACGGAGGCCGCCTTCTCCGGGGCGTGGAAGGTCCTGCCGTCCTTGGCGTAGTTGTGGAGCTCCGTACCGAACGCCTTCTTGGCGGCCGCGGCGTCACCGGTCACGGTGATGTAGTGGTCGTTGGTGCCGGTCACCTTGAGGCCCGAGGACGTGAGCCAGCCGGTGACCTCGGCTATCTGTCCCTTGGTCGCACCGAACCGTTCCTGCGCCTGCTTCGCGGTCAGGTACTTGCCGTACGACCGGGACTTCGGGTCGGAGACGGCCTGGGCGTAGGCGGCGAGGCCCTTGGCGTCCCGGCCGGCCAGGTAGACGCGGGCGGTGACCTGGTTGGAGTCGGCGACGGTGCCGCGGTCGGTCGACGGCGTGGCCCACAGCGGCTTGGTGCCCTGGAGCACCTGCCGTCCGTGCGGGGCCGAGTCCGCCTGGGCGGTCGGTACGCCGAGCGCGAGAGCTCCGGCGGCCAGCGGCAGCGATGCCGCCAGGGCCAGTCCGGCGCGTGCTCTGGAGCGGGTCGATCTCATAAAACCCCCTGCGATGCGGATGGTCGCGCATGGCCGTCACGTGGACGCGCACATACGTCGCGTCACTCTCTCGATGAACTGTTCATCCATGGGGCATGCGTTCGCCAAGATGAGGCCAAGGAAGAGTCAGGGGGAAGTCAGGGGTGTGCAAGTAAACCCGCGGCCCTCAGGGCGTTTTGATGGGTTTCCGACGGCCTATGGGGGGACGGGCGAGGGACGCGCCGTCCCTCGCGGCACGCGCGCGCGGAGCCGCCGAACGAACAGACGTTAGCAGCGGCAAGGGCCGCCGCACCGGGGTTACGGAAAGCGGACCCCCCGCCCCCGCCGAGGTGCCTAGCGTGCTGCGGCATGAACCGCTTCCTCGACCACACCGGTGGTGTCCTCGCGCTGGTCTCGCTCACCGCCACCGTCGTCTGGGGGCTCATCGCCACCGGCCGGCTGCTGCTCACCCCGCGCGCCCGGCTGCTCGCGCAGGCCGTCCACCGGGCGACCGCCGTCTGCGCGCTCGGCTTCCTCCTGACGCACATCGGCGTCAAGGTCGCGGAGGCCCATGTCCCGCCCACCGCCGCCCTGGTGCCCTTCTCCTCCGGTGTACGGGGCGCGGGCGGCCTGATCGGACTCGGCGCCCTGGCGGCGTACCTGATGGTGCTCGCGGGGGCGACCGGGGCGCTGCGGAGCGCCTTCACAGGGAAGGGCCGCCCGCAGCGCTGGCGCGTACTGCACGCCTGCGCCTACCCGGCGTGGTGCGCGGCCGTGCTGCACGGCCTCAATTCCGGCCGCGCCCCGGCGGGTTGGGTGACGGCGTGCTACGGGCTGTGCCTCACCGCCGTGGCGGCGGCGCTGGCCCTCCGGTGCGTACGCGTCCGCCGCGGCCGCACCGGCGTCCAGGAGCCCGCCGTCCCGCCCGTACGCCCGGGAACGGCCCGCCCGGGAGCCGTACGCCCGGGAGCGGCAGGCAGGCACACGGTGGTCTCCGCCGGGACCGTGACCACCGTCCACGGCGCCGGCACCCGTACGCCCGGCGCGCACGCCCGGATTCCGCTCCCGCCGGGCCGGCCACGCGCCCGGTCCGCGCCCCGACGGCCGCCCGCGCTCGGGCGGGCCCCGCACGGCGGCACGGGCCGGACCCGGTGAACGCCCCGCTGCCCGACGTGCCCGCGGTGCTGGCACTCGGCTTCCCCCGGCTGACGGCCGGTTTCGACACGGCCGCGCGACTGGACCACAGGGCACACCTGGCGGTGCACGGTTCGGCACCCCGGCTGACAGAGGCTCAGCTGACCGGGCTCGCGGAGACCGTCGTCCTCCGCGGCCGGGGCGGGGCGGGCTTCCCGTTCGCGCGGAAACTGCGGGCCGTGGGGGAGGCGGCGCGGCGGCGCGGGCTGCGGCCCGCGGTGGTCGTCAACGGCTGCGAGGGCGAGCCCGCCTGCCGCAAGGACGCCGTCCTGCTCGCCCGCGCCCCGCACCTGGTGCTCGACGGCGCCCTGCTGGCCGCCGCGGCGCTCGGCGCGAACACGCTCGTGATCGGGGTGACCCGGGACGTGACCGAGGCGTCCGTACGGGAGGCGCTGGCCGAACGAGGACTCGCGGACCGGCGCGGCCGGGCCGTGCGCGCCAGGGTGGTGCGCCTCCCCGAGCGGCTGGTCTCCGGCGAGTCCTCCGCCCTGCTGCGGGCCGCCGACGGCGGGCTCCCGCTGCCGCCCGGACGCCACGCCCGCGCCTCCGAGGAGGGCCTCGGCGGCGCGCCGACACTGCTGTCCAACACCGAGACGTACGCCCAACTCGCCCTCGCCGCCCGCCTGGGCGCCGACCGCTACGCCACGACGGGCACCGCCGCCGAACCCGGCACCCTGCTGCTCACCGTCTCCGGCGCGGTGCCCGAACCGCGGGTCGTCGAAGCGCCGAGCGGTGCGCCCCTGGTGTACGTGCTGCGGACGTGCGGCGCCGACCCCGCCCTCCAGGGGGTACTGACCGGCGGCTACCACGGGGCGTGGCTGGACGCGCCGACGGCGTACGGGGCGGCGGCCTCCCACGAGTCCCTCGCGGCCTGCGGCGGAGCACTGGGAGCGGGCGCCGTGCTGCCGCTGCCCGCGGACACCTGCCCCCTGGGCGAGACGCTCCGGGTGGCGCACTGGCTGGCCGCGGAATCGGCCGGGCAGTGCGGGCCGTGCAGGCTCGGGCTGCCGTCCGTGGCCGGGGCCCTCGCGGACGTCCTGGCCGGGGGCGGCCGGAGCGCGCTGGAGGCCGTACGCGAAGCCGCAGGGGCGGTCCGCGGGCGCGGGGCCTGCGGGCATCCGGACGGAGCCGCACGGTTCACGCTGAGCGCCCTGTCCGCCTTCACCGACGATCTGGCCGCACACGTCCTGGGCGGCGGCTGCGGGCGCGGCACCGCGGGGGTGCTGCCGCTGCCCCTGCCCGCCGGGGCGAGCACCGGGAACCCGGAGAGCGCCGAGCGGCTCGCGATCGACTGGACGCTGTGCGAGGGCCACGGACTGTGCGCCGGTCTGCTGCCCGAACTCGTCCGGCTCGGGCCGGACGGCTACCCGGCGCTCGCGGACACGGGAGTGCCGACGCACTTGCGCGGCCGCGCGCTGCGGGCCGTGCGCCGCTGTCCCGCGCTGGCCCTGCACCTCGACAAGGGGACGGCCGGTCCCTGACGGACGGACGCTCCACGGCAACACGAAAGAGGACAACACGAAAGAGCGGGCCGCCCGTTTCCGGACGACCCGCTCATTCACTGTGGAGCTAAGGAGAATTGAACTCCTGACCTCCTGCATGCCATGCAGGCGCTCTACCAACTGAGCTATAGCCCCTTGTTCTGTTTTCCGCCCGGTTTCCCTGGCGACACGGATTACATTACACGGACCTCCCCCCCATCTGCCAAATCGCTTGTCCATCAGCGCTTGGATCGGGCGTCGAGCGGGTAGCGTCGACCCCCTGTGCCCGATTCGTCGCTCCCGGACCCCGGAGTCGCGCCCCGTGACAGCCCGCCGCGCCGCACCGATCGCCGCATCGGTGTGCCTGGCGTCCTTCGTCTGTTTCTGGCTGGCACAGCGCGCGGCGCACGTCTCGATGATCGACCTGCTCGTCTACCGGGCGGAGGGCTGGACGGTACGCACCGGCGGCGACCTCTACGCGATGCGGGCCACCCACGCGCACCTGCCCACCACCTACCCGCCCTTCGCGGCGTTGCTGTTCACCCCGCTGACCCTGCCGGCCACCGCGCCGCTGCGCGCCCTGACGACGCTCGTCAACCTCGGGCTGCTGCTCGCCCTCGTCCACCTGTCGCTCCGGCTGACCGGGCGGCCGTCGCGCGCCGCCGTGACGCTCAGCGCCGCCGCACTGTGCGTCTGGTGCGAACCGGTGTGGACGACTCTGCGCTACGGGCAGGTGAATCTGCTGCTCGCCGTGCTGGTGCTGTGGGACCTGACCCGGGCCGGCGACCGGGGCGGGCGCTGGGCGGGCGTGGGCATCGGCATCGCGGCGGGCATCAAGCTCACCCCGGCCCTCTTCGCCGTCTTCCTCGCCGCCACCGGGCTGTCGCGCCGCCCGGGGCCGGAACTGCGGCAGGCGGCCGTCGCCTGCGCCGCCTTCGCGGGCACGGCGGCCGTGGGCGCCCTCGTCCTGCCGTACGACTCCTGGCGCTACTGGACGGACATGCTGTTCGCCGCCGACCGCGTCGGGCACGCCGAGGACACCGCCAATCAGTCGCTGCGCGGCGTTCTGGCGCGGCTTCTGCACACCGGCGACCCAGGGCTCTGGTGGGCCGCCGCGGCGGCCGTGACGGCCGTTGTGGGCCTCGCCGTCGCGGTCCGGGCGCGGCTGCGCGGACCGGAGCCCACCGCGCACGCGTGGGGGGTGCTCTCGTGCGCGGCGACGGCCCTGCTCGTCAGCCCGGTCTCGTGGTCGCACCACTGGGTGTGGTGCGTGCCCATGGCGCTGCTGCTCGGCACGGAGGCCGTCCTCGCGGTGGGCCGCCGCGGTGCCGCGTGGTGGGCGGCGGCCGCGACGGCCGGTGCGCTGTTCTGCTCGTACGCCCTGTGGCTGGTCCCCCACGGGCCGTGGGGGCGGCTCGAACTGCACCAGAGCGGCGGCCAGATGCTGCTGTCGGCGAGCTACCCGGCGGCCGCGGCGGCCTTCCTGCTGCTGGCCGCCGTCAGGACGTCACCCCCGGGGGCCCCGGCGCTCAGTGGCCCCCGTGGTGATCGCCGCCGTCCCCGTGGTGGAACGCCATTACCTCGACCGGCATCACCACGAAGGGACGCATCATCCCCATGTCCTCGTGCTCCAGCAGGTGGCAGTGGTACATGAAGCGGCCCTTCGCGCCGTGGAACTGGCCGATGACGTTGACCATCTGCCCGGCGGGCACCTGGATCACGTCCTTCCAGCCCGCGTCGCCGTCCGACACCGGTGCCTGCCCGCCGTGTTCGAGCGGAGTCCGGGTGCCGCCCAGCGCCTGGTCGAAGGAGCCGCCCCCCGTCACCGGGTAGAGATCGCGGCCCAGCACCTGAAAGTCGATCAGGTGGATGTGCATCGGGTGCGTCGGTCCGCCCAGGTTGAGGAAGCTCCACTGCTCCCAGGTGTCGTGCCCGACCATGAAGCCGAGCGCGTCGTCGAAGGTGCGGGCGCCCCTGCGGTAGGTGCGCACCGTGCCGTCCGCGGCCTTGACCTGGATCACCCCCTCACTGGGGATCTGCACCTCCGCCGGGTCGGCCTGGTGCATCTCCCACAGCGCCGGGTGGCCGTTCCCCGCGGTGCCGGGCGGTGTGAGGACGATCAGCCGGTGGCCGTGCTTCGGCGCGGTCTCGTGGGTGATGCGGTGGAACGAGCTGGAGATGACCTCCGGCAGCACGAACGACTCGCGCACCGGCTCGTCCCCCACCCGGAACTGCATGACCTGCGGATGGCTCGCCCCGGGCGCCTGGTTGACCAGCCGGACGCGGCGTCCGCGCAGCTTGCCGAAGTCGACGAGCAGGTCCATGCGCTCGGCGGGAGCGACGGACAGCGGCCCGTCCAGCGGCACCGGGCGGGGCAACAGCCCGCCGTCCGTGCCGATCTGCCACGCTGCGCCGTTGACCGGCTCGCCGGTCCCGTCGTCGACCAGCCGTAGTTGGAAGATACGGGCGTTGGCGGCGTTGAGCAGCCGGAAGCGATACCAGCGCGCCTCGACGTCCAGGTGCGGCCAGATGACCCCGTTGACGAGGGTGTACGGGCCGGAGAACGGCTTGGTGACGTTCTTGCCCTGGGCGTCCTGGGTGACGATCTCCGTCTTGTGGAGCAGCCGTCCGGTGAGCCGTCCGTCGTCGTCCTGGTCGAGGTTGCGGTCCTGGACGATCAGCGGGATCTCGTGCGCGCCGTGCGGCAGCCGGAGCGCGTCCTCCTCCTCGTCCCGGACGAGGTACATCCCGGCGAGGCCGGTGAAGACGTTCCACCGGGTGATGTCCATGGCGTGGTCGTGGTACCACCAGGCGGTCGCCCGGTGGTCGTTGGGGTATTCGGCGAGCTGACTGTCGCCCGGCGAGACGGCGTTCTCCGTCCAGCCGTCGTTGCCGCCCCCGGTGGGGGCGCCGTGCAGGTGCGTCACCGTCCACGGCGGCAGCGCGGCCACCTCGGCGAGCGGCACGGCCCCGTTGCGGCCCGGTACGTCGCTCACCGGCGGCGAGCCCGGTACGGACCTGGCCTCCACCGCGGTGACGGGGTAGTCGCCGCTGAGGCTGTTGGTCCAGGCGACGCGCAGCCTGCGGCCGCGGCGGACCTCGACGGTCGGCCCCGGGAAGTGGCCCTCGTAGGTCCACACTCGGGTGGGCGGCAGCTGCGAGTGCAGCCGGACCCAGGTGGCGGTCAGTTCGATCTCGATGCCGTCGAGTGCCTCGTCCGGTCCGGGCCGCAGCACCGGCGGTACGCGCAGGGCATCGATGAAGGGCGTGAGTTCGGCTACGGCATCTTGCTTGGCCGCAGGGTCGATCGTGGTCTCGGTCACGTGGTGACCTCCGTCGGCTTCCCCCGTGCCGCCGGCCGTTTCCGGCGGCAGCTCTCACCCCGGAGGACGCGCTGGTGTGCGCCGGAGGTTGCCCGCAGTACGGAGATTCACGCCGTGGCGAAGGAGTAGAAGCGCTTCAGGGTGCAGTGCTCGTCGAGCAACCGGCCGTAGATCGGCTCGCCTTCCAGCTCACGGTAGGTCTCGATGGGGTCGCCTTTTATGATCAGCGCCCGCGCGCACTCCACGCACCAGTACTGGTAGGAGGAGTTGAGCGGCTCCATGTCGCGGACGATCGGCGTGCCGCTGCCGCACCAGTCGCACTTCCGGCTGTGTGCACCCATGGGTCAGCCGATCCCTCCCCTTTGGCCCTGTCCGCTCCCGCCCGCCCGATTCTGCCACGGGCACCTGCCGGAACAGCAACAATCCCGCCCCTCCTTGACGGAGGGACGGGATCGTCCGGACTGTGGAGCTAAGGAGAATTGAACTCCTGACCTCCTGCATGCCATGCAGGCGCTCTACCAACTGAGCTATAGCCCCGCTGTTCTCGGCTCTTCCGGAGGTTTCCCTCCGCGTTCCCCGCGAACAAGAAGAACTTTAGCCTGTGACCTGCCCGGATGTGAAATCGGGCCGTGGGCGGTCGCCGGGCGTCCGGTTCAGGTGTCGTCGCCGAGGACCGGCTCGGGCAGCGTT
The DNA here is from genome assembly GCF_053594975.1 of Streptomyces sp. NPDC002537. Lineage (NCBI taxonomy): Bacteria > Bacillati > Actinomycetota > Actinomycetes > Kitasatosporales > Streptomycetaceae > Streptomyces > Streptomyces sp. NPDC002537. Next base: position 12,841 of record NZ_JBSFWT010000024.1, on the reverse strand, counting down.
CCGGCGTTGTGCTCCAGCAGACGCCAGCCGCGGGCACCTTCGCCCAGCACGGACCAGCAGCAGTTGGAGAGCCCGCCGAGGGCCTCCCAGGACGACGCCTCCAGGCGGAGCAGCCGACCGATGGTGGTGCGGATCGTGCCGCCGTGGCTGACCACGACGAGCGTGCCGTTGTCCGGCAGCTTGTCGGCCTGGTCGAGGACGACCGGGGCGGCCCGGTCGGCGACCTCGGTCTCCAGCTCGCCACCGCCGCGCCGGACGGGCTCGCCGCGCTTCCACGCCGCGTACTGCTCGCCGTGCCGCGCGATGATCTCGTCGTGCGTGAGGCCCTGCCAGGCGCCCGCGTAGGTCTCGCGCAAGCCCGCGTCGTGGGAGACCGGCAGGCCGGTGACGGCCGCGAGCTCGGCGGCGGTCGCCGCGGCGCGCTTGAGGTCGGACGCGACGATGGCGTCCGGCCGCAGCGCGGCCAGCAGCCGGGCGGCCCGGCGCGCCTGGGCGACGCCGGTGCCGGTCAGCTCGATGTCCGTGGAGCCCTGGAAACGGCGCTCCAGATTCCACGCGGTCTGGCCGTGCCGCCAGAGGACGATGCGCCGCCCCCTGTTGGTCACGGCGTCCGCGTCCGTACCGCCCGTGCTGCCGTTCAGCTCAGCTCACCGTCCAGGTCGGCACCGCCGGCCTGTGCCTGGGCGTGCTCGTCCGCCTTGCCGCGGGTGGCGACGGCGTCGGCGGGCAGCTCGATCTCCGGGCAGTCCTTCCACAGGCGCTCGAGGGCGTAGTAGACGCGCTCCTCGCTGTGCTGCACGTGGACGACGATGTCGACGTAGTCGAGCAGCACCCAGCGGGCCTCGCGGTCGCCCTCGCGGCGCACCGGCTTGGCGCCGAGCTCCTTGTTGAGCCGCTCCTCGATCTCGTCGACGATCGACTTGACCTGGCGGTCGTTGGGGGCCGAGGCCAGCAGGAAGGCGTCGGTGATCGACAGTACGTCGCTGACGTCGTACGCGATGATGTCGTGCGCGAGCTTGTCTGCGGCCGCCTGTGCGGCGGCCTTGATGAGCTCGATGGAGCGGTCCGTGGCGGTCACAAGCCATGCTTTCGGTAAAGAGGGTCAGTACGCCTCAAGGGTCTCACGACCCGCCGACACCCCTCCCGGCATTTCCGGGCCCCCGCGCGGGGGCCCGGGGCGGACCGTGGCGTCAGCCCTTGTAGTCCTTGCCCAGGACCACGGTGACATCGGTGTTGGTGGCGCCCTTGGCCTTCTTCACCGCGCTCGCCGGGAGGCCCAGCGTCTTGGCGACCTCCTTGGCGTCGGCCTCCCGCCGGTCGTCCTCGTAGGTCACCGCGGACGCGCTCTCCGCGGCGCCGGCCGTGCCCGCGTCGACGACGGTGTAGCCGCTGTTGACGAGTGTGACCTGGGCGGAGCCGGAAGCGCCCTTGCCCCCTGTGGCGTTCTTCACGCTCACCCGGGGCGTCGCGTTCTTGCCGGTGTTCTTCACCGTGCCGCCGAGGACGTCCTTGACCACCTTGTCGGTCGCCTGCTCGCCGAGCGTCCCGTCGGACTGCACGGGGAGGGCCGTCGTGTCGTAGTCGCCCGCCTTGGCGAGCGTGGCGAGCCGGGCCAGGGAAGCGCCGAGCTGCTCGACGGTCAGCGAGGGGTCCGGGATCTGCGCGAGGGATTCCATGGTGCGCGTCGCGGCCGCCGGGTCGCCCGAGAGCTTCTTCAGGACCGCCTGCATGACCTGGCCGAAGCGCGTCAGTTGCCTGTTCGGGTCCTCGCCGGAGGCCCGGTAGGTGGCGTACGCCACCGCCATCTGGCCGCCCAGGTTCTGCGCGCCGCCCTTGTGGACCACCGGGCTGTCGCCGGGCTTCGCGCCGGGGACGTCGGTGTCCGTGTCGACGGCGATCCCGCCGACCAGCTCGACCAGGTTCTCCAGGTACGGGGTGTCCAGCCGCCAGCTGCCCTTGATGTCGGCGCCGAGGAGGGTGTTCAGGGAGTCGCGGGTCGCGCCGGTGCCGTCGTCCTGGACGGACTTGCCGAGCGTGGTCGAACCGGCGCCGCCCTCCTTGGCGACGGCGAGCGTGTTCGGCAGCAGGACCGTCGTGCCCTTCTTGGTGGTCTCGTTGTCGACCAGCAGCGCGGTGGAGCTGCCGCCGCCCTGGGTCTGCCGCAGGTGGACGACGATCACGTCGCGCTTCTGCGCGCCGCCCGCCGCGGTGCCGCCCTTCTTGTCGCCGGAGCCCGCGAGCCACAGGTAGGCGGCGACACCGCCCAGAGCGAGCACGAGCACCACGGCGAGCGCCACGACGCGGTTCCGGCCCTTGCGCTTGCGCTCGTCGCGCCGTTCCGTGCGGCTCTCGCTGAACTTGAGCCAGTCGATGACGTCTTCGGAGTCCTCGTCCGGCTCCTCGATGAACGAGAACTGCTCGGTGCGGTAGTCCGGCGCGGACGCCTGCTCCGGCACCTTGCGCGGCTCGGGCCGCTCCTCCGGGGCCCCGTGCGCGTCGTGCGTCTCGTGCGCGGGCGCTCCGGCCTGCCGGGGGATCCACTCCTGCTGCTGGGTCTGCTGCGGCGGCTGCGGCTCGTAGGCGGGGTACGGCTCGTGGCCCTGCTGGTGCTGCTGCTGACCCGCGTACGGGTCGTGGCCGCCGCCCTGGCCCTCGTAGCCGTAGCCCTGCGGCTGCTGCGCGGGCTGTACGGGCTGCACCGGCTGGCCGTACGGGTCGTACACGCGCTCCGGGGCGTCCGGCCGGTACACCGGCTGCCCATAGACGTCATAGCCGTACACCTGGGGATGCGGGTTGTACGGATCCTGCGCGTACGGGTCCTGTCGGTCGTTCACCGGTGCCCCTCACGTGCCCTTCAGTGCCGGTAGAGCTTGCGCTTGTCGATGTAGCGCACCACACCATCGGGAACCAGGTACCAGACCGGGTCGCCCTGCGCCACGCGCGTGCGGCAGTCGGAGGAGGAGATCGCGAGCGCGGGCACCTCGACGAGCGAGACGCCGCCCTCGGGGAGCCCGGGGTTGGCCAGTATGTGGCCGGGCCTGGTGACGCCGATGAAGTGGGCCAGCGAGAAGAGTTCCTCGGCGTCCCGCCAGGTGAGGATCTGGGACAGCGCGTCGGCGCCGGTGATGAAGAACAGGTCCGCGTCGTCGTTGAGGGCGCGGAGCTCGCGGAGGGTGTCCGTGGTGTACGTCGGACCGCCGCGGTCGATGTCGATGCGACTGACCGAGAACTGCGGGTTGGAGGCGGTCGCGATCACCGTCATCAGATAGCGGTCCTCGGCGGCCGACACCTCGCGGTGGCTCTTCTGCCACGGCTGTCCGGTCGGTACGAAGACCACCTCGTCGAGGTGGAACTGCGAGGCCACTTCGCTGGCGGCGACCAGGTGGCCGTGGTGGATCGGGTCGAACGTCCCGCCCATCACTCCGAGCCGCCGCTTCACGGGGCCTGTCTGCTCTCCCATGTGCGCAGACCCTACTGGGCGCGGCTGTGCGCCGGACCCGCAGGGACCCGGTGTGCTCAGCGGTCGCGGTTGAAGCGGGTCGTGACCCACAGGAGGAGCAGCAGGATGACCAGGGCGGCGCCGCCGGTCACGTAGGGGCTGAGGCTCGGGTGGGTGTCCACGTGCTCGCCCTCGGAGGCGAGTGTGGCCAGGGCGGTGTGGGCTGAGGCGAAAGCGCTCATCGTCGGCAGGACCTATCCGGGACGGTAGTCGGGCAGAGATTCCTGCCACATCGTAAGCGGATCGTAAGCGGGCGGCGTGGGCGGGCTCACGCCGGCGCCGTGGGTCAGTCGTTCTTGCCGTATCCGCGCAGCAGGAACCAGGCGAGGAAGGCGATGCCGACCACGCCGACGATCAGGACCGTACGGATGAGGTTTCCGGGCCCCTGGTCGCCCTTGGAGACGGCGAGCAGTTCGGTGAGACCGGGGTTCGCGGTGAACGCGTGGATGTCGGGCATGTCTCCACGGTAGCCATGTCGGTGCGGGCGCCTAGTGTGGGGGGCGGAAGCCGGGGGACGGGCCATGATCAGCCCACTGAGGGGGTCTTGATGAGCGACGGCATTGGCAACGGTGAGCGCGCCTCGGACGGCGAGGGCCACGAGCGGGTCCCCGGCCGGCAGCGGCAGCGGTTCCCCGGGATCTCCTCGCGCGCCTACGAGCACCCGGCGGACCGCTCCGCCCTGGTGGCGCTGCGCAAGCTGAGCGGTTTCGACACCGTGTTCAAGGCGCTGAGCGGGCTGCTGCCGGAGCGCAGCCTGCGGCTCCTGTTCCTGTCGGACTCGGTGCGCGTCGGCGAGCAGCAGTTCCAGCACCTGCACACGATGCTGCTCGACGCCTGTCACATCCTGGACCTGCCGAAGGTCCCGCCGATGTACGTCACCCAGGACCCGCAGCCCAACGCCATGTGCATCGGCCTGGACGAGCCGATCATCGTGGTCACCACGGGCCTCGTCGAGCTGCTGGACGAGGAGGAGATGCGGGCGGTCGTCGGCCACGAGGCCGGCCACGCGCTCTCGGGCCACGCGGTCTACCGGACGATATTGCTGTTCCTCACCAACTTCGCGCTCAAGATCGCCTGGATCCCGCTGGGCAACATCGCGGTGATGGCGATCGTGACGGCACTGCGCGAGTGGTTCCGCAAGTCGGAGCTCTCGGCGGACCGGGCCGGGCTGCTGGTGGGCCAGGACCTCCAGGCCTCGATGCGCGGCCTGATGAAGATCGCGGGCGGCAATCACCTGCACGAGATGAACGTGGACGCGTTCCTCGCGCAGGCGGAGGAGTACGAGGCGGGCGGCGACCTGCGCGACTCCGTACTGAAGATCATGAACGTGCTGCCCCGGTCGCACCCGTTCACGACGGTGCGGGCCGCCGAGCTCAAGAAGTGGGCGGAGAGCCGCGACCACCAGCGGATCATGGACGGCCACTACCCGCGGCGCTCGGAGGACAAGGACGCGTCCGTGAGCGACTCCTTCCGGCAGTCCGCGAGCCACTACGCGGAGTCCGTGCGGGCCAGCAAGGACCCGCTGATGGGGCTGGTGCGGGACATCGCGGGCGGAGCGGGGGACCTGGGCGGTCGGCTGCGGGATGTGTTCGGCGGGACGCGGAACGGTTCGGCTTCCCCCTCCGAGGGGTCGTCCGGTTCTCCCTCCGGGGGGTCCGGGAAGGGGTCCGAGGGGCCTCAAGAGGGCTCTGGAGCGCCTGGGAAGGATCCCGGGGACTCGGGGCCGGGGAGCGGCTCCCCGAAGCCTTAGAGCGGCGTTCCCGGCTTTCTCGCCGTTGCCGGCCTTCTCGCCGTTGCCGCCTGCGGCGGGGCGCCCTGCGGGCGCGTCCTCAGACGCCGGACAGGCTGAAATGCGTGGCTAGGACCGCAGACTCAATGGCCGAGGCCCGCAAAACCAGCCCGTCCGGCGTTTGAGGACGCGGCCGCAGGCCGCTCCCGCCGCAGGCGGCAACAGCGGGACAGCCGGGGCCCGCGGCAGGCGTGTGGTCAGTGCCGGGGGACATTCGGCTGAGCGCCGGCGGACAGGGTGCCGCACAAGGCCGTGGTCTCCTGGCCCGTGGCGTACGGGTCGGTGGCCGCGGGGCCGTCCGTGCCGGGGCGCTGGCCCGCCAGCAGGGGGCGGAGGAAGCCGCCGTCGTCCGCGGAGCAGGACTCCGGCCCCGCCTGGACGTAGCTCTGCAGGACGGTCAGGTGGTGGTCCTGGAGCCCGTCCCGGTCGAAGCGGAAGCGCAGGGCACGGCGCACGGTGAACAGCGACGCGCCCTCGTCACCGGTCGTCTTCGCGGGCCGCAGCGCGTAGACGAAGGTGTGGTCGCCGGAGACCTCCAGCGTGCCGGGGCTGGTCTCCGTCACGGTGAAGACGCCCTGGGTGCGCACGGGGGTGTCGACGAGGGCGACCTGGCCGGGATCGAAGCGGATCAGCCAGCCGGTGGCGGCGTGCCGCCCGTCCGCGGCCGGGTGGTCGAAGCTGCGGTCGAACTGGTCGAGCTGGGCCGGGTCGAGCAGCAGCCGCACCGAGCGCTGCGCCCCGCCCAGCAGCACGGCCGGGTCGAGCGCGGACTTCACGGTGTACTCCTTGGCCGCGGCGAGGGCGGCCATCACCTGGCTCTCGGAGAAGTGCTGCGTGCTGCGCGCGGGCGGCAGGGTGATGCCTTCCTGCCCCAGCCGGAACTGCGCGGCCGGGCTGTGGTCGAAGAGTTCCCCCGCCGGCCCGCCGGGCACCGCGTCGCGCGGCGCGAGCGGGACGACCGTGGAGCGCAGCGGCTCCGCGACGGGCACCGCAGCGTCCTTGTAGGGGTGCCGCAGGCCCATGTAGACGGCCGTGCCGAAGGCCAGGGCGATCAGTATCACCAGGACCAGGACCTGTCGCGAGGTGCTGACGCGGGCCCACACATGGCGGTTGCGCACGGCGAGCGCGTGGTCGCCCATGCGCTCCCGGGCCGAGTACTCCTGGAGCCGGGCAGCCCGGATGAACGATTCGTCGAAGACGACGGATCGGTACTCGTCCTCCCCACCCGGGACACCTTCTGGCGTCCCCCCTTCAGGTGGGTCTCCAGGCCCGTCCATACCTCAAGAGTAGGTCCGTAAAGCCATCGGTAAACGCGCTGGTACACGACAAGTTGCGCGGAGGAAGCACGGTGTCCGGTGCACGCATGTCAGCGCCCCGCGGCCGGCTCAACCGCGGGGTGCCATGGTCGCCACGGGGTGCTCGGAATCGACCGGCGCGGACGGCAGCCGGGCGGGCCGGTCGGCCGCCGGGGCGTCCACCCCGGAGGTCGCGGGCGGCGGGTCGGAGCTGGGCCGGCCGCCCGAGGAGGAGCTGCGGTAGACGGCGGCGAAGGCGAGGGCCACCACGCCGATCCCCATCACCACGGCGAGCACCCACGCTACCGGGCGCTGCCAGCGGGCGTGCCCGCGGTAGGGCCTGCGCGCGGCGCCGTAGCGCCCGTACGGGCCGTAGGCGTCGTCGGGGTCGAGGTCGTGGGCCAGGCTGTACCAGCCGCTCGCGCGCCCGCTGTGGTGGCCCGTGGAGCCCGCGACGAACCCGCCCTCAGGGGCGGCGTCGAAATCCGGACCGTCGTCGTCGGCGGAGCCGCCGCCCGCCCTGGGCCGGGCGGCTTCCGCCTCCGCGCGGGCCTGGGCGGCGGCGAGCATCCGCTCGGCCGCGGTCGGTTCGTGGATCCTGGCGGACCGCACGAACTCCTCGTCGAAGACCACGGAGGCGAACGGGTCGTCCGCGCCTCCGTGGCGGTGCTTGTCGGGCTCCTCGCCGTCCGGGAACGGCTGACCCCCCACGTCGTCCGGCACCCGTCCAGCGTAGCCCCGGAACGGTCAATCCGTGCAGCCGGTACGGGAATTCGGCTTCCGGGAGGATCCGTAAGGGACTCAGCCCCGCACGTGACCGTCGCCGGTGACGATGTACTTCGTCGACGTGAGCTCGGGGAGACCCATCGGGCCGCGCGCGTGCAACTTCTGTGTGGAGATGCCGATCTCGGCGCCGAAGCCGAACTGGCTGCCGTCCGTGAACCGCGTCGAGGCGTTGACGGCGACGGTCGTGGAGTCCACCAACTGCGTGAAGCGGCGGGCCGCGGCCTGCGAGGTGGTGACGATCGCCTCGGTGTGGCCGGAGGTCCACAGCCGGATGTGCCGCACGGCCGCGTCCAGGTCGTCGACCACGGCGGCGGCGATGTCGTAGGACAGGTACTCGGTCTCCCAGTCCTCCGCGGTCGCGGGGACGACGGTCGCCGGGCCGCCCTCGGCCAGCGCGAGGACGCGCTCGCAGCCGTGCACGGTCACGCCCGCGTCCGCGAGCGCGGCGAGGGCCCGCGGCAGGAACTCCGCCGCGATGTCCTGGTGCACGAGGAGCGTCTCGGCGGCGTTGCAGACACTGGGGCGCTGCGCCTTGGAGTTGACGAGGATGGCCACGGCCATGTCGATGTCGGCGTCGGCGTCCACGTACACATGGCAGTTGCCCGTGCCCGTCTCGATGACCGGGACGGTGGACTCCTCGACGACCGTGCGGATCAGCGAGGCGCCGCCGCGCGGGATCAGCACGTCGACCATGCCCCGGGCACGCATCAGCTCGCGCACGGACTCCCGGCTCTCGCCGGGGACGAGCTGTACGGCGTCCGCGGGCAGACCGGCCCCGCCGACGGCGTCCCGCAGGACGCGCACCAGGGCGGTGTTGGAGGCGTACGCGGAGGACGAGCCGCGCAGCAGCACGGCGTTGCCCGACTTCAGGCAGAGGGCGGCGGCGTCCACGGTGACGTTCGGCCGCGCCTCGTAGATGATCCCGACGACGCCCAGCGGGACCCGCACCTGGCGCAGGTCGATGCCGTTCGGGAGGGTGGAGCCGCGCACCACCTCGCCGACGGGGTCGGGCAGGGCCACCACGTCGCGGACGTCCTTGGCGATGGCGCGCACCCGCTCGGGGGTGAGGGTCAGCCGGTCGATGACCGTCTCGCTGGTCCCGGCGGCGCGGGCCTTCCCGACGTCCTCGGCGTTGGCGTCGACGATCTCCTCGGTGCGGACCTCCAGCGCGTCGGCGATCGCCAGCAGCGCCTCGTCCTTCACCGAGCGCGGCAGTGGCGCCAGCTCGGCGGCCGCGGCGCGGGCCCGGTAGGCCGCGCGCAGCACCGGGGACTGCGGCATGGGGTCGGCGAGGGGGGAGGGGAAAACGCTGCTCATGGCCCGCAGCCTAGTCGCGCGGGCATCCGGGCCACCACGCGTTCCGGACCGCGAGACGGGCCGTAGACCCGGAGCGGGCTCAGAAGGGGTGCACCCCGACCGGGGTGGCGGGCAGCGGACCCTGCCCTTCCGCGATGCGCTGGTGGTACGTCCCCCGGTCGATGACCTCCAGGCCGACGATCTCCCAGGGCGGGAGCCGGGCCGAGGAGCGGTGCTCGCCCCACAGCCGCAGCGCGACGGCCGCGGCGTCGTGCAGGTCACGCGCCTCTTCCCAGTAGCGAATCTCGGCGTGGTCGTTGGCGTAGCGGCTGGTCAGCAGGAAGGGGTGGTCGTGGGCGAGCTGTTCGAGGGCGCGCCGGACCTCCGCGAGCGGCGCCTCGGCGCCCGAGACGCTCAGGGTGATGTGCCACAGCCGGGACGGCTCGCGGCCGCCCGCGGGCCCGGCAACTCCGGCGCCGGGCCGCGCGGCCTGCCCGGCCCGTGGACCGTACGCGACCGCCCGCTCCTCGCCCTCGCCGTCCTCCCGTGTCCCGTTCACCGCGTCCCCCGTGCCGACGCTGGTCAGTGTGCGCTCCGCCGTCCCTCGGGGCGGCGCCCCTGGGCGCCCTCGTCTCACCGGCGGCCTCCTGTTGATCGCCGCTCCGCGCGCGTGCGGCGGAGCCGTGTCGTGCTGGTCGTCGCTCGTGGTCTCGGTGGCCCCGCGCCGCGCCCCGCCCGTGCCGGTCCCCCGCATCAAAGTTGACCAGCCCGGGGGCGGCCGCGTGGGGTTTTTGCGGAAGGTCCCCATGGAAAGGCTGGACCGGGTCCGCCGTCTCGTCCGGAACTGACGCCCGTCAGCGGTGCAGCACGACCAGGTCGTCGCGGTGCACGATCTCGCGCTCGTAGCCGGGCCCCAGCTCCCTGGCCAGGTCACGGGTGGAGCGCCCGAGCAGCTGCGGGATCTCCGCCGCGTCGAAGGCGACGAGGCCGCGGGCCACGGCCCGCCCCCCGGCGTCCCGCAGCTCGACCGGGTCGCCCGCACTGAATTCACCCTCGACGGCGGCGATGCCCGCGGGCAGCAGGGAGGCGCCGTCCTCGATCACGGCGCGCACCGCCCCGTCGTCGAGTGTCAGGGCGCCGCGCGGCGCGGAGGCGTGCGCGAGCCACAGCAGCCGGTCCGCGGAACGGCGGCCGGTGCGGTGGAAGAACGTGCCGGTGGGCCGCCCGGCGAGGGCGTCGGCGGCCTGGCTGGCGGAGGTGAGCACCACGGGGATGCCCGCCGCGGCCGCGATCCGGGCCGCCTCGACCTTGGTGACCATGCCGCCGGTCCCGACGCCCGCCTTGCCCGCGCTGCCGATCGAGACGCCCTCCAGGTCCCGCGGGCCCGCGACCTCGGCGATCCGGGAGGTGCCCGGGGTGCTGGGGTCACCGTCGTACAGGCCGTCGACGTCCGACAGCAGGACCAGCAGGTCGGCCCGTACGAGGTGGGCGACGAGGGCGGCCAGCCGGTCGTTGTCGCCGAAGCGGATCTCGTCCGTGGCCACCGTGTCGTTCTCGTTGACGACCGGGACGGCGCCCATCGCGAGGAGCTGGTCCAGCGTCCGGTAGGCGTTGCGGTAGTGCGCGCGGCGGCTGGTGTCGTCGGTGGTGAGGAGCACCTGGCCGACGCGGCGGCCGTAGCGGGCGAACGACGCCGTGTAGCGGGCGACGAGCAGCCCCTGGCCCACACTGGCGGCCGCCTGCTGGCGGGCCAGGTCGCGCGGCCGCCGGTCGAGCCCCAGCGGTGCGAGCCCGGCGGCGATGGCGCCGGACGAGACCAGCACTATCTCCTTCGCGGCGCCCTCCTTGGCCAGCGTGTCGACCAGCGCGTCGACCCGGTCGGCGTCCAGGCCGCCGCCCGCCGTGGTGAGTGAGGAGGATCCCACCTTGACCACGATCCTGCGGGCCGACGTCACCTCCGTCCGTCCCGCCCGCGCCGCCCCCGTACTCGCCCCTGCCCCTGTCACGTCAGCACACCTCTGGTGATCGCCGGTCCTGTCACTGCTCCGGCCCGCCAATCTACCGTCTGGGGATTGTGGTCGTTCGGCCCTATTTTGCGAGGGTTCCGGTCGGCGAAGATTGCTCCTGGCCCGGCCGCCGTCATACGGTCGGTGGTCGACCGTTGTCCACCCCCGGCCACTGCCGGGAGGCACCCCCACCGGTCCCCCGCAGTCCAGTCCCTCCCCGCCCGCCTGCCAGGAGCCCGTCCAGTGCCTTCTGCCGGAACCGCCTCGCGCCGAGTCGTACAGCTCGTGGCGCTGCTCGCGATGCTGGTGTTCTTTGCCGCCCAGCTCGTCGGAGCACTGCTGCCCGTCGTACCGCTCCTGATCGCCGCCTCGGCGGCGGGCCTCGCGCTCGACCTCTATCTCCAGCACCGGGACCCCGGTCTGGTCGCCGTCCTCGGCAAGATCCGCTTCGATGTCATGGTGCGGCAGCTGCTGCGCGACATGCTGGTCATGATCGGGCTGCTGCGGGTGCACGGCGACGGCTCGCTGCGCGACTACGCGCCGGTCTTCGTCGGGCTCGTGCTCTTCTACGCCGCCCACCTCGGCTGCCAGGCCGTCGCCCTGCTGGTGCGCCGGAGCCGTACGCTGCCGTTCCTGACCCGCAACGTCGACACGTCCGGCCTGCGCCTGTCCGCCGCGCCGCCGCGCCTGCTGGCCCGCCAGCACGGCCGTCGGCTGCTGCGCTTCGCCGTCCCGGCCACCGCGGGCCTGCTGGCCACCGCGGGCACCGAGAAGGCCCTGTGGGGCGAGATCGGCGTGGGCGTGGCCCTCGTCCTCGCCCTCGGCGGGGCCGCGTGGCTGGCGAGCTGGCTGCGGCCCGCGAAGCGGATCGCGAACGACCAGCAGGCGCTGGAGTGGCTGGACCGCTGGCTCGCCGACTACAAGCCCACCGTCGGCATGTACTTCTCCGGCGGCACGAGCTCCGCGTACCAGGCGAACATGTGGCTCTCCACCCTCGCCGAGCTGGACGGCAACCCGGTCATCGTGCTCCGCGAGCGCTTCATGATGCAGAAGATCGACGCCACCGACGTGCCGGTCGTGTGCATCCCCAAGGTCGTCCACCTGATGGCGCTGGAGAAGTCCTCGCTGAAGATGATGCTGCACCCGGCGAACTCCGGTAAGACCTCGCAGGTGCTGCGGATGCCGTCGATCAAGCACGCCTTCACCAACCACGGCGAGAGCGACAAGCTCTCCAGCTGCAACCCGTACTCCAAGGCGTACGACGAGATCTGGGTCGCCGGGCCCGCCGCCCGCGAGCGCTATCAGCTCGCCGACATCGGCGTCGACGACCGCGACGTGGTCGAGGTCGGCCGCCCGCAGCTCGCGCCGATCCAGCCGTACGCCGGGGCGCCGACCAGCGCGTACACCACGGTGCTGTACGCCCCCACGTGGGAAGGCTGGGACGGCCAGCCGGGCAACACCTCGGTGATGCTCGCCGGCGAGAACATCGTCCGCGCGCTGCTCGCCGACCCCAAGGTCCGGCTGCTGTACAAGCCGCACCCGATGACCGGCTCCGTCGACCCGCGCGCCGGGCGCGCCAACGAGCGCATCCAGGCCATGATCCGCGAGGCCAACGCCAAGCGGAGCGGCGAGCGCCCGGGTCCCGAGGCCGCCGCCGAACTGGCGCGCCGCACCGCCGAGCTGGACCGGCTCACCACCAGCACCTTCCGGGACAGCGCCGACGAGATCGAGCGGATGCTGCTCCAGGGCACGCCCGAGAAGGGCCGCGCCGCGACCGTGGAGGCGGCCACCACCGCGTGGGAGGCGGCGTACTGGGCGTCGCTGCCGGTCTGGGAGCACCAGATCATCACCGGCCCGCGGCCCGCGCTCTACACCTGCTTCAACGAGTCCGACCTGCTGATCAGCGATGTCTCCAGCGTGGTCTCGGACTACCTGATCAGCGAGAAGCCGTACGCCGTCGCCAACACCAGCGGGATGGACGAGGCCGAGTTCCGGGCGGGCTTCCCGACCGTGAGCGCGGCCACCATCCTCACACCGGAGGCGGCCGAGGTCGCCGGGCTGCTCGCCGCGGTCCGGGGTCCCGGCACCCTCACCATGACCTTCACCCCCGAGGACGGCGGCGAGCCGATCGAGCTGGAGGTCCACACGTTCCCGGGCGCGGGGGTGGCGC